>CAYLPO010000105.1:0-6051 GCA_964385575.1 uncultured Lachnospiraceae bacterium
CGAGGCCCAACAGGTTGCCGATGCAGATCGACGCCGCATCGAGGCACTGCGCCACCCCAGTTTCTCCATGATCAGCTGAACATTGACCTCGTCGATGGAACGCGCACTGATGAACACGGTCCCCTCATATTCGGTCAGAACGAACGATCCCTGGATCTCCGAGATGGACAGCAGGTCGTTCGCGGTCTCGGCCGCCAGAACAGTCGGGCTCTCGCCGTAGGGCGGGCACACCGTAATGGCAAAGCGGTCGAAGATGATCTCCATGTTATGGATGGCCTCGGCCTTCACCTTATAAGCCTCAAGGTCGTCACGGAACAGTTTCCGGACCTTGGTGATGTCGGCGCCGTTCTTCCGCAGATACGCTGCAGCCTCGAACGTGCGCACACCGGTCTGCGCGGTAAAGTTATGCGTATCCAGCACGATGCCCGCGTAGATGGCGTCCGCCTCCGTGGGGCGCAGCGGAACTTCGCCGTCGCCGAAATACTGAAGGATCTCCGCGACCATCTCGCTGGCGGATGATGCGAACGGCTCCACATAGGACAAGGTCGCGTCCGCGATATAATCCGACACCTGCCGGTGATGGTCCAGCACGACGATATTCTTCGCGCGGTCCACAAGCTCTTTCTGCTCCACAATGGAACGGCGGTTCGTGTCGACGATGATCAAAACGGTGTCGTCATTGATCATCTGCATGGCCTGCTCGCCCGTGACGAAGAGGTCATTCGGGTAGTCTGCACTCTGCGTGAAATAATCGTAAAACGGCTTCACCGAGGCGATGACGTCGTTCATGACAATATGGGTCTTCTTCCCCATGGTCGCCATGGCGCGGTACATGCCGATGCCGGCTCCCACGCAGTCGATGTCTCCCAGCCGGTGGCCCATGATGAAGATCTGCTCATGCGGGTGGACCAGCTCTGCCAGCGCGTGCGCCTTCATGCGCGCCTTCACGCGGGTGTTCTTCTCCACCTGCTGAGAGCGGCCGCCGAAGTACTGAATACGTGATGCGTCCTTCACCACCGCCTGGTCGCCGCCGCGGGCCAGGGCCATGTCGATGGCCACGCGGGCATACTCGTAGTTCTTCGCATACTCGTCTCCGCCCATACCCAGGCCGATGCTGACCGTGACCGCCTGCGCGTTCCCGATGTTCACGTCCTTCACCTCTTCCAGGATGGAGAAGCGCGTCTCCTTCAGGGTCTCGAGGTGCTTTTGCTTAATGACCGCCAGGTACTTATCCTTCTCCAGCTTTCTCAGCAGGGCGTCGTACTGGAGGAAGTAGCGGTTGATTTTTCGCTCGATGAGCGCGATAAGGATGGACTGGCGGACCTGTTCGACATTCTCCAGCGCCTCGTCATAGTTATCCAGGTACAGCAGGCAGACCATGTTCTTCTGGTCGGTCAGCTCTTTTTTCATGCTGATGAGGGCGGTCTCGTCGTAGAAGGTCAGGCCCCAGAGGACGTCCTCGCCCATAAACTCTTTTACCAGGTCTCCGCTCTCTTCCAGTTCACGCAGATTCTCTGAGACCACACGGTAATATGAGTTTCCCAGCTGCAGGTCAATGCCCTCGCGGCTGTGCGCTTTCCGCATCTCCTGTTTTCCGAAGCCCGGGATGATCTCTCCCAGTTTCTTACGCTCACGGGCAAATACACCGAAGGCTTCGTTCTGCCAGATGATATCTCCGTCCTGATTCACGACCGCGTAAGGGATCTGCATCTGGCTGATGACATGAGACTGCACGGAGTCGTTGTTCATGGCCAGCTGATAGAATGTCTGCTGCATGCGGCGCTTCGCAGTGAACAGCTGCACCACGGAGAGGATGAAGCAGACAACGGCTACAGCCTCAATGACCAGCGCCATGTACAGATTATAGAAGAACAGCGGGATGCCGCAGACGATGAAAATGTCTGAAAGTGCCACGGCCCAGATGGCCAGTCCGCGATAGCGAAGGCGGCCGGTGACGGCCGGTTTCGCCGTGGTTTCGACCGCAGCGGCCGAGGCATTGGCGCGCTTCGCGCCGTTTTCGGTTTTGTCAGGGGCGGTGTTTGCCATGGTGCTCCTCCGAAGGAATGTCAGTGCGCGCCACAATTCTAAGCGAAGCGCACTGTCAAAAGCCTATAATCTTTAGAATTATAGCACAGAAGTATGCAGGCGGGCAAAAAGCTTTGCTTCCTGCCCGCCTGCACTCCCCGGCTTTTGTTCTGTCGGTTTAAACGCTCAGCTCCGTTCGTCTGATCAGGTCGTCCTGCGCCGCCTTATACACATCCACAAAATACGCCGAAAAGCCCGCGATCCGAACCACCAGATCCTTATAATTCTCCGGGTGTTCCTGCGCCTCACGCAGTGTATCTACGGACACGATGTTCAGCTGCATCTCCATGCCGCCCTTTTGGAAGAAATATACTTTCATGAGCTGCTCGAGCTTCTCGAAACCGTCCTCGCTCGCCAGCGTCAGCGGATGGAACTTCATGTTCAGGAGCGTTCCGTTCGAGTACTTCGTCTGGTCAAACACGCCCACGGAATTCAGAATCGCGGTCGGTCCGTTCTTATCCTGTCCCTGCAATGCCGAGATCCCGTCCGACAGCGGCGAACCCGCCACGCGTCCGTCCGGCGTCGCCGCGGTGAACTTGCCGTAGACCACGTTCATGGTCACTGGATACATGCCCGCCGCGTACTTTCCGCGCGGACCCGTCTGCGCGTTCGCGAAGTCCGCGTACTCCTCCGCGACCCACTTGGCCCAGCGGTCCACCTCGGGGATGTCGTTCCCGTAGTGCATGCGGTGGCCGTTGATATAGTCGTGCAGCTCCTCGTAGCCCTCCCAGTTTGCGAGCAGCGCATCGTACAGCTCGCGCATCGTACAGTAGTGCTCCTTGAAGACCACGTTTTCGATCATGGAGAAGCAGTCCGTAACATTGCCCAGACCAATGCCGGACAAGCCCGTCGAGTTATACTTCGCGCCGCCGTCGACCACGTCGCGCCCGCTCTCCATGCAGCCGACCATGGTCGCGGAGACCACGGGCTGCGGCAGGAATTCGCGGTTGATCTCCTCGAACATGTTGATGAGGATCACGTTCCACTTGATCCAGTAGCGCATCTGCGTCAGGTACGCCTCCTTCACCTGCTCGATGTCCGTCATCTCATACAGGTAACCGGTCTCCGGACCGAACTGCTCGGTCTTCAGTGTGCCGTCCGGGTTCGGCATGGGGTTCTTGCCGTTATTGATGGCCATCAGGAACACGTTCACGAAGTTCATGTAGGAGTTGATGCCCACGCCGCCGCAGGCCGGCCACTCCGACCCGCCGATGGACGGCTCCACGCACCCGATCAGACAGTAATTCCGCGCGTCCTCGAGCGTCACGCCGCGGTGCGCCATCAGCGCCGCCATAACGGACTCGTCCGAGTAGAAGCTGGGCACGCCGCCCGCGCGCTTGTTCACCTCCAGCGCACAGTCCCAAAGTTCCTTCGGGCTTCCCTGATGCAGGCGCAGCGCCTGAGGCGGGCTGTGCAGCACCAGGCGGCCGACCGCCTCCAGGGCCATGTAGGTGATGATGTTCGTCGCGTCATTTCCGTCCTTGTCCACGCCGCCGACCGTGATCAGCTGACCCGAGGTATAACCCGGCGCAGACAGTACGGTGCGCGCGGCCCACACTTTATTGCACTCGGCGACCTTCAGATAATACATGTCGACGAGCTCCTGCATCTCCTCGCGCGTGATCTTCCCCTCAGCCAGGTCGCGCTCGGCGAAGTCGCCGATGTACTGGTCGAAGCGGCCCACGCTGGTGCCGTGCATATTCGCGTCCATCAGCACGCACATCTGGTAGAACCAGACCGCCTGGATGGCGTCGCGGAAGTCGCGGCAGGGGTTCTCCATGATCCAGCCCAGCGTATCCGCCATGCGCTCCAGCTCGGCCCGGCGCTTCGGGTCCGTCTCCGCCTCCGCCTTCGCGGCACACGCGGCGCTGTAGCGCTTCGCGAACGTGATCATGCCCTCGCACACCGCGGCGATGCCCATGTAGAAGCGGTACTTCTTCGCGTCGTCGTGCTCGAAGCCCTTCTCCTCCAGCTCCAGCATCCGCTGCTCAGCCTCCGCCTTCACGGACGCCAGGCCCTCGCGGATGACCTTCTGATAGTTCGGCGCGAAATGGCCCACCGGCTGCGGACAGATGCCCTGCTTCGTGAAATAGAGGGCGCCGTTGGCAGCGGTGTCCTGATACTTCTGCGGAATGTACGGGTCCATCTTCGCGTTCATGCACTCGCCCAGCCAGTAGTCGGCTGTGGCCAGGATGTATTCTTTGTCCTCCTCGGTGATCTGGTACGGGTCTACCTCGCGCTCCCAGAGGGAGCCGGTCTGAATCTCCGTGATCATCCAGTCGATGGAGTTCTCGGGGTACAATGCCGTCGCCTTATACGTCTGCGTGTAGCTGCCCACGATAACTTCGTCCTCGTGGATGGTGCAGGGGATCTTCTCGCAGAGATTGCGGAAATTATAGGCGCGGCGCAGGTTTCCGGACAGGTTCCGGTGGGTGGTGTAAAACTCCGTGACAATGCGATAGCGGGTCGTGTCTACAAAGGGTACGGTGTCACGATACTTCGCACGGATGCGCTCCACGCGCTCCGTAACAGGACTCAATGTGTACATGACGGTTCCTCCTTTTTAAAAGGCAATGCCTTCACTTTTTCTTTCGAACGCTCCCGCCGAAGCGCTCGCACTTTTCGCCGGTCGCGAAATACTCGCCGTGGATAAACGACAGCAGGTTCGAGTCCTCCAGGCAGAAGCGCCCGCGCTCATTCATATACTGCTCATCGACCAGCACCGCGGTGACATTCGCCAGGAACATGTCATGCGAGCCGAGGCGCTTCACCTCCGTCACGCGGCACTCCAGGCTGACCGGGCTCGCGTCCAGGTACGGCACCGGGATGGTCTTTCCGGGCAATGTCTTCAGCCCGCACGCCGCAAACTTATCCTCCTTCGCGCCGGAGCGCACGCCGCAGTAGTCCACGGCCTTCGCCATGTCCGCGGTCGTCAGGTTCAGCGTGTAAACACCCGTACGCTCGATGATATCGTGAGAAAAACGGTCGGGCCGGATGGATACATAGGCCATGGCCGGATCCGAACAGATCGTGCCGGTCCAGGCGGCGGTCATGACATTCGGGCGCCCCTCTTCGTCCGCGCAGGTCACGAGGACCGCGGGAAGCGGAAAGAGCATGTTTCCGGGGCGCCATACGGTTTTTTCGGGCATAAGGATCTCCTTTCGAGCAGCCTTTTTCAATATTATAACAGAAGATCGCGGTGTCCGAACCGCGATCTTCTTCGTTCATGCGCATATGTTATTACGCCAGATGCCCCTTCTGTGTGATCACCTCGATCACGCTGTCCACGTACTTCTCGCAGATCTCCTCGGAACCCGCCTCGACCATCACGCGGATGACCGGCTCGGTGCCGCTTTCGCGCACCAGGATGCGGCCGGTGTCGCCCAGCTCCTCGGCCACCTTCGCGACCGCGGCCTGCACGTCAGGGTCGTTCTGCGCGTCAGGCTTCGACTTCACGCGGACGTTCTTCAGAACCTGCGGATAGAACACCACGGGAGCCGCAAGCTCGGACATGGGCTTCTCCTTGGCCAGCATGACCTCCATCAGCTTCAGGCTGGTGAGAATGCCGTCGCCGGTATTCGCGTACTTCGTGAAAATGATGTGCCCGGACTGCTCGCCGCCGATGCGGTGTCCGTTCTGGACCATGTTCTCATAGACGTACTTATCACCGACCTTGGTCTTCTCGTATTCGATGCCGACCTTGTCGAGCGCCTTATACAGGCCGAAGTTCGACATGACGGTCGTGACGACCTTGTTATTGGCCAGAAGGCCGCGTTCTTTCATGTACAGACCGCAGATGTAGATGATGTGGTCGCCGGTCACAACATTGCCCTTCTCATCCACGCACAGGCAGCGGTCCGCATCACCGTCGTAGGCAAAACCGACATCCAGACCGTTCTCCACCACGAATTTCTGCAAATGCTCGATGTGCGTCGAACCGCAGTCGGTGTTGATGTTATAGCCGTC
>CAYLPO010000106.1:0-6017 GCA_964385575.1 uncultured Lachnospiraceae bacterium
TGCCCGTATGACAGGCCTAGACTTCGCGCCGCCTCCATCTGGCCTTTATCGACCGCCTCGATACCGCCGCGGATGATCTCGGCCATGTAGGCGCCGCCGTTTAAACTCATGGTCAGGACGGACGCGGCAAACAGTGACAGGTGCACGTGCAGCGCAGACGGAATACCGAAGTAGATAAACAGGATCTGCACCATCAGAGGCGTACCGCGGATGATGCTGATGTAGACGCTGCCGACCGCCTTCAGCGGCTTCGGCCCAACCAGACGAATCAGCGCAACTACAACACCGATGATCGTCGCAAAAATCAGCGAGAGCACCGTCACACGCACCGTCATTCCGAACGCCGAAAGGAACGTCCAGAAATGCGTCACGAATAATGTACAGATCTTTACCAGGATGTTCACACAGATCCCCCCTGCCTAAACGAAACTTTTCCGGGCAATGCACCGGTCCGGCGCACCTGCGGCCCTGCCGCATAACAGCCCGAAAGCGGCCCGCTGCAACCGGACCGCGAATCAGCGGCAGGCCGGTGAAGGCCTGCCACCGTCAAAAAAACCAGATCAAAAATTATCCGAAGTAATCCGCCAGGATGGCATCATAGGTGCCGTCCGCCTGCAGGCGGGCCAGACCCTCGTTAAACGCAGCGACCAGCTCGGGGTAGTTCCCCTTCAGGACTGCCAGCGCGGTCGGGTACACGAACTCGCCCTCGGTCTGGGAGATGATCTCTAGGTTAATGTTTCCGCGAGTGATCTCGTACTGCATGATGGGGTAGTCGTCGAAGCAGGCGGCAGCCTGTCCGGACTCGACGTACTGATACATCACGGAGGACTCATCCACGTACAGCAGGTTCATGTCATAATCGGGAGCGATCAGCTCGGCATACTGCATGGAGGTCGTGCCGTTCTTTACGACGACGGTCGCGCCGCGCAGGCTTTCCAGATCCGTGTAATCGGAACCTTCCGCCACGGCCACGCCGATGTTCGCGTCATAGTAGCTGTCGGAGAAGTCATACTTCTGCATGCGCTCCTCGGTGATGGACATACCGGCCATGACCGCATCGACCTGCTCAGCTTCCAGAGCCGCCACGGAAGCGGAGAAGCCCAGGATCTGCCACTCGATGGTGAAGCCCATCTCATCCGCGATGGCCTCGAGCAGACGGATATCGATACCGGTGAACTCGCCGTTATCATCCTCGAACTCGAACGGAGCGAAGGTGGTGTCGGTGCCGACCACATAGGTCCGACCCGCAGCCTGCTCATACAGAGCCGCATCACCGCCGGCAGCCTCGGTCTCAGCGCCGTCCGCAGCCGGAGCCTCGGTCTCAGCAGCGTCATCCGCAGCGGGGGTATCCGAAGAACCGCCGCAGCCGGCCAGCACGCCCACCATCATGCAGGCAGCAAGGCCCAGAGCAATCAACTTTCTGATCTTCATTTCCCTTTTCCTCCTAAAAATGGATGTGCGCCGCCTCAGATTGTACGGCGCAAAGAATCTACACCTCTTAAGTTAAAAGAAATGTGTTATCGTCACTATACACGAAAATTTATAAGAGTTCAAGAAAAAATGGTTCCGTTCAGCCACCTTCCCACGCCCGGATCCGATACTTCACGCCCAATTCTTCACAGATGGCCCTGCAGCGCGCCTCTTCGTCCTTCGTGATCGTCGTCTCGACCGTGGTCATGATGACCTCCGGAACATGCTTCGCCGCGAGCCGCGCGAACTCCAGCATGGCCTCGAACGACCCCGCTCCGAACTTCGGCCGCACGATCCGCAGATACTCCTCGGCATCCGGCGTATTCAGGCTGATCGACACCCTGTCGATGAGCCCTTCCATCTCCGGTGTGATGTCCCGCTCCCAGATCCGGTTTCCGAGCCCGTTCGTATTGATCCGCACCGAAATCCCGAAAGTCTCCTTCGCGTACCTCGCGACTTCGAGCAGCACGGGCCAGGCTTCGGTCGGCTCGCCGAATCCGCAGAACACCAGCTCATCGAACGTGCTCATGTCCCAGTCCGCAAACGCTGCGATGATCTCCGCCGCAGAGGGCTCCCGCTCCAGCCAGAGGCTGGATGATTCGCCCACGGTCTCCATGTCCTGCCGCAGGCAAAATGTGCAGGCGCAGGGGCAGCGGTTCGTGAGGTTCACGTAGAGTCCGTTATGCACTTTATATAAGAGTTCCATTCCTTTGCTCATAATATCTCCTTCACCGCAGCAAATGCAGCAGCTCCTCAAAACACACCCCGTCCGTCAGCGGGATCTCCCGCTCAATAGACCGCTCGATACAGGCCTTCACAAACCGCGAGGCCTTGTGCACGGACTTCCGAAAATCCACCCCGTTCACGGCATCGGCAGCCAGAACCGCCGCGAAGATATCACCGGTGCCGGACCTTGAATTCCCGATCTTCAGCGTTCGATACATGTGCTTTTCGCCGGCTTCCGAACAATAATTCCCCAGATAAGTCCGCAGCGGGATCCCCGTGATCACGACTTTCCGCGGCCCCAGCTCGTGAAGCAGATCCGTCAGGCGATCCAGCTCCCGAAATGTCCACCGCTCCTTATACGGCGTGCCCGTGAGCAGGCAGGCCTCCGTGATATTCGGGGTGATGATGTCTGCCAGCTCCACCAGCCCGCGCATCTGCTCCGCCATCTCCGGCCCGCAGGTCGAGTAAAACTTCCCGTAGTCACCCATAGCCGGATCGACGAGAACCACGGTTCCTCCGGCATTGTCCGCATTTGAGGCATCTTCCGCGCGGCCGTCATTGCCCGGTATGCGGAATGCCTCTATGAACCCCCGCACGATCTCCGCCTGCTCCGGCGACCCCAGAAAACCTGTGTAGATCCCTGAAAATGTCAGTCCCAGCTTCCGCCATTCCTGAATAAACGCGGGCATTTTTCCTGTGTAATCATCGATGAAAAAGCTCGGAAACCCGGTATGATTCGAAAGGATGGCCGTGGGCAGCGGGCAGCACTGCACACCCATCACCGAAATGACGGGCAATGCCACGGAAAGCGAGCAGCGGCCAAATCCCGTAAAGTCATTGACCGCCGCGATCTTCTTTTGATGATTATGCGCGTTCATTCCCATGCTCAAATGCGGATATTCCCGGTCGCGGTCGCGCGGAACGTCTCGTTCAGCCAGACCGTGCCGTACCGCAGGTCGCCCTCGACCCGCTCGCGCTCCTCGGTGAAACTCAGGACGCCCGCCGCGCCCTGCTCACGGGCCGCAGCCTCCGCCTGCCGCAGCGCGCTCTCCTGCGCGAACGCTGCTGCCTCTTCATACTCAAGGAATGTCCGAACTTCCTCTCTGGTCGTCACGACAAATACCTGCTCGCCGTCTTCATTGTCCTCCGGCCGCAGATCGACCTCCTCGGTCACGGAGACCTTGCCGACGATGGCGCCCACGGCGTTCGCCACATTTGCGTATTCCGGAATGACCGCGCGCGTCCCGAACAATTTCGCGACCTTGTCCAGGAAGATATGCGTGGGGGCGCCCACGCCGACCAGCGCAGCGTCCAGCTTAAACGCCGGGTAGAAATACCCGTAACCCTGCTTCTTATCTCCCTTATGCGGGAACAGCCCGGAGGCCACACGCGCCTCGTTATAGGCGATCTCGATCATGTTATTGAGCTGATCGTCAAACTTTTTATGCGTGAACTGTGCATAAGACGAGGTCATCATCAACCGTGCGATGTTCACATACAGCTTCTTCACGATCATCTCATAGATCTCGTCCGCCATCTGCTCCACGCTGTCATGATCCGTGCTGTTCGCGACGAACTGCGCGGCATAGCGGGCGGCGTCCGCGTCGAATGCGTGGAAATCGCCTTTCACATGCATGATATCCGTGGGTGTCAGACCGGCACGCTGCACGACGCCGAGCTTCTCCAGATGCTCCACGCCCAGGTCGTAGATGGAGACGTTCAGCGTCTCCGCCAGCCGAATCATGTTCATCGGCCCCGGGATCAACGCCTGCACGACTTTCTGTTCATGCGGGGTCAGCTGATCCATGGTCACCGCCTCCTGGCGGTCCTGAATCAGGAAATAATACTCGTGCAGGAAGCGCGTATGTTTCTTCCCGCTCTCGGCCAGCTCCTTCAGCTCTTCGGTCACATAAGGGAAATACACCGCCAGCGAGGAAACCGGCACGATCCGGTAATCCTCCAGAACCAGCTTCCCGCCGAAATCGTAATGAATGCCGGAGTCGCCGCCCAGACCGAACGTATCCACGTAGAGGCCGCGTACGAACGTCTTCCAGTTCCCGATGAAAATGCCGTCGTCGGCGCGCTTCGGCACACCGTCGCGCACGATGGCCACGTCCGTGGTCGTTCCGCCGATATCCACGATGACCGCTTCCTGCTCTCCGGCCAGCGCCATGGCGCCGAGCGTACTGGCCGCCGGGCCGCACAGCAGCGTCTCGACCGGGCGTTTCAGCGCGAACTCCTCGGTCATCAGCGTGCCTTCACTGCGGACGATGACCCTCGGGACTTCCTCCATCCCGTAGCCTGCGAACACCTCGCGGATCGCGCCCATGAAGCTGTAGATCACGGGGATCAGCCGCGCGTTCAGCAGCGCGCCCGCGCCGCGCTGGTACATATCCGGATCGCTGAACAGCTCGCTCGCGCGGATCACCGGGACTCCCAGCGCATCGATGATCTCGGCCGCGTGGTTCTCCTGCCTGCTGGCGTTGCGCTTCGCGTGAAGCTGGCAGACCGCGGCGCACTCGCAGTCCGCCAGAAATGTCTTCATGTCGTTCGCGAAGGCATCCCAGTCGGGCTCACGGGTCTCTTCCGGGTTCATCTTGATGCCTGAGTCGGCAATGTAGACGTCATCGTCATTGTCATATCCGTACTTCTGATAATTCTGATGGAAGAGGCTCTTGCTGGCGCCTAAAAGGATCAGCTTGCCCTTGCCGCCGCGGTTCTCGACCGCCGCGTTCGTCGCGAGGGTGGTCGAAAGCGCGACCATCTCGCACTTCCGCATGATGTCCTCCGGCAGCTCCATCAGCGTATTCTTAATGCCGACTTTCAGGTCTCCCTTCGATGTCAGGGTCTTTCCGCTGCCCAGAATCTCGCTTTTTTCCATGTCATAGATGACGGCATCCGTATAGGTTCCGCCGGTATCAATGCCAAGTCCGATCATCTTCGTTCTCCGTTTCTTATCAGTGTTTCGCAGCGCGTTCCGCTTAAATGGCCTATAGATATATTTATGATACTCCATTTTTTCGTGCTCGCCTACAGAGAAACGCAAAAGCTTCTCTGTCTTCCGGGCATAAAAAAGAGCGCCCCGGTCTTTCGGGGCGCCCTTCGTAATCATTTCGGATCATTTGGGGGGATGGTCCGTTGTCCGATATGGTTTTCATCTTCAGGCCTGCGCTTCCGCCTGCTCCTCTTCGTCTCTGCGGTTCTTCGTCGCAATGGCGAGGATGACGGCCACTGCCAGGATCACGACCATGAGCACGGTCCACTTGTCGATCATGACCATCTTCTGCGTGAAGTCCTCGGTCAGGAGGAGTGCTGCGATGCTGCCGATACCGGGGATCAGTCCGAGGAACTTGACCTTTCTGCGGTTGTTTCTGTCCTCGTCCTCATTGCCGCCTTCTGCGGAATACTGGTTCTCCTCTTCCTTTTTGCGGAAGTAGGTCACTGCCATACCAGCTGCCGCCGCGACGCTTCCGATGGTGCAGAGCAGGTTGATCAGTGCCCAGCTGCCCAGGACCTGTGCGGTACCTCTGTTGGCCAGAGGAGTCGCTTCTTCATTGATCACTTCCACAGGCGCTGCCGCGGGGGCTGCCATCGGAACTCTCTCGTCTTCGATGTCTTCGTTCTCAGCTGCCGGGGCAGGGGCTGCCGCGGAGGCTGCTGCAGGGGCTGCCGCAGGGATCACTGCAGGGATCTCGGCTTCGGGAATGATGTTCTGCTCATTCTCGGCGGCCTCGGTCTCAGGCTCTTCGATTGCGGGTGCTTCAGGCTCTTCCTCTTCAGGCGCTTCGAACACGGGCGCTTCGGGCTCTTCCGCCTCGGGC
>CAYLPO010000107.1:0-6017 GCA_964385575.1 uncultured Lachnospiraceae bacterium
ATCTAGTGGTGGAAAGATGGAAAGGTGTTACACATCTTACTTATCAGTTGTCATTTTTTGTGCTTTTCTTTGATTTGTCTGCTAATTTTTATAACTTATTATGGCAGCTACTCAATTATTTCATAGTCAAGAAATAAACTATATCCGGAAACTCAGTGCCTACGATGTAAGTGCAGACCGAAAGACTCTCTATCACGACTTTGAGGAGCTGCGAACATTCGGCCTGGACGTCATCTCCCGCCGCACGCAGCGCAGCACCGTCTACTATCTGGGCGAACGCACGTTCCAGCTGGCTGAGCTGAAGCTGCTCGTGGATTCGGTGCAGTCTGCGAAATTCATCAGCGACCGCCGGTCGAACGAGCTGATTGAGAAGCTCGAGACCCTGACCAGCCGCGGGCAGGCACGCCAGCTGCACCGCCAGGTGGTGCTCTCCGGCCGCGTAAAGACCATCAACGAAAAGATTTATTATAACGTCGACGACATTCACCGGGCCATCGGTGACGACCGGCAGATCAGCTTCCAGTATTTTCAGTGGAACCTGAAGAAGGAGCCCGAACCACGCCACGGCGGGAAGGTCTATCAAATCAGTCCCTGGGCACTGATGTGGGATGACGAAAACTATTATCTGGTGGGCTATGACGCGGAGGATGACAAGATCCGGCATTTCCGTGTGGATAAGATGCTCTCCGTCTCCGTGACGAAGAAGCCGCGTGTGGGTCAGCAGGCGTTTCAGGACTTCGACCTGCCGCGCTACACGAAGCACCTGTTCGGGATGTTCGGGGGCGAGGAGGCGCGCGTGACGCTGGTCTCGGACAATGCCATGGCGGGCATCCTCATTGACCGCTTCGGGAAGGAGATCCCGATCATTCAGGTCGACGACGCACACTTCGAGACACATGTCGATGTCGCGGTGAGTGACCAGTTCCTGGGGTGGATCACGGCACTCGGCGGACGGGTGCGGATCACCGCGCCGGAGTCCGTGGTGAAGCGGATGCAGGGACTGGCCCAAAAGCTGGCGGAGCAGTATCTGTAATGAAAGATCCGAATAACAAAACCATCAGAACCGTCGTATTCGGCTGGGTCCGGATCGTATTCGGGCTGCTCATCTTCGCGCTGGGCGTGCATCTGACGATCCGCGCCAACCTGGGGCTGGCGCCGTGGGATTGTCTGGGAATGGGCATCTCCTATCACACGCCGCTGAATTACGGACTGTCCATGACCGCGGTGAGCATCACGGTGCTGATCATTGACCTCCTGATGAAGGAGCGGATCGGCTTCGGTACGATCATCGACGCACTGGTCACGGGACTCTTTGTTCAGCTCTTTAATGATATCGACCCGTTTCCGGAGACCGAAAGCATTCCGGCCGGCATCCTGATCATCCTGGCCGGGCTGGCGCTGATGGCCATCGGCCAGTACTTCTACATGTGCTCGGCGCAGGGCTGCGGCCCCAGGGACTCGCTGCTGGTGGGGCTGGGAAAGCGCCTGCACCGGCTGCCGATCGGCGCGGTCCAGATGATCATCTGGGGCGTCGTCCTGCTGATCGGATGGCTGCTCGGCGGACCGGTCGGGATCGGCACGCTGGTGAGTACGTTCGGCTCCGGCATTGTCATGCAGATCATCTATTCCATCATTCGGTTCGAGCCCAGAAAGATCACACATCAGAGCGTGATCGGGACGGTGCGGGAGCTGGGAGGCATGCCTCACGGGGAACATGCAGATGCATAGAAAAAAGAAAGACCGGAACCATGATCTTCGGATCATGATCCCGGCCGGCTGTTTCGCGGTTTCCGTTCTCACTCTATGATCTCCCCGTTCAGCGAGATCGTCACCACCTGCCACGGCACGAACTTCCCGCTGTGCTTCAGCGCATCCTCAGCCGCGCGCTGCAGGCCGCCGCAGCACGGCACCTCCATGCGGACGATCGTGACGCCCTTGATATCATTCTCCCGGAAGATCTCCAGCAGCTTATCGTAGTAGTCAACCGCGTCCAGCTTCGGGCAGCCGATCAGCGTGATCTTCCCCTTCATGAAATCCTCGTGCATATTCGCGTAGGCATACGCCGTGCAGTCGGCCGCGATCAGGATCTTCGCGCCGTCGTAGAAGGGTGCCTTCGTCGGGAGCAGCTTGATCTGGCAGGGCCACTGATTCAGGCGGGACTGCGGGCGGACGGAAGCCGCCGCGGAAGCAGGCGCCTGACCGGCCGGAGCATTGTCCTCAGTTGCAGTTTTGACTTCTTCTGCCCGGTGCAGCATGCGCTGCATGGAGCCGGGGCAGGCATGACCGGGGGCGCCGTGAGCGGGGCCTCCCTGCACTTTCTCCCGCGCTGCCTTCTCCTGCGCCGCCTTCACCGCCGCCGCGTCATACTCGGGCGCCTCGCGCTCCTCGAACGTGATCGCGCCGGTGGGGCACTCCGGCAGGCAGTCGCCGAACCCGTCGCAGAAATTCTCGCGAACCAGCTTCGCCTTCCCGTCGACCATGTCGATGGCGCCTTCGTGGCACGCGTTCGCGCAGGCGCCGCAGCCGTTGCATTTTTCCTCATCAATGTGAATGATCTTCCGGATCATGATGTACCTCCGTTTTCGATGGCAATGTTGTCTTTCTGCGGTAACTATAGTATGCTCGGGGCGGAAATTACGTGGTTATAACCACGTATGAAAGGAGTTTCTCCCATGACCTCACAGAAGGACCGCGAACTGACACGTAGGTCGGTGTTCTTCCGGAATATCACCGACGCGGATTTTGAAGAAGCCCTGACCGCCATGAACGCTTCCGTGAAAGCGTTTGAAAAGGGCGAACTTATCCTGCACGCGGGCGAACCCACGAAACGGATGGGGCTGGTGCTCGCAGGCAGTGTCACCATCGAGAGCAATGACCTCTGGGGCAGCCGCACCATCCTGAGCCATGCCGGCCCGGGAGAATTCTTCGCGGAGACATACGCCATGCTGCCGGACGAGGTGATGCTGGTGGATGTCGCGGCAAATGAGGATTGCCGGATCCTGTCCATGGACCTGTCGGTGCTGCGGGTTTCCGGCCTCACGCTTCAGGCAAAAAGTTCCGGGCTCTGGCGCGAAGCCCTGACCCGGAACCTGTTGAATATCTCTCTTCGAAAAAACCTGACCCTCTCCGGGCGCTCTTTCCACACCGCGCCGCACGCGGTCCGCGACCGCGTCATGAGTTACCTGAATACCGTGGCGCTGCGCGCCGGTTCGAACAGCTTCTCGATCCCGTTCGACCGCCAGCAGATGGCGGATTATCTGAACGTGGAGCGCACGGCACTGTCCAAGGAACTTGGGCGGATGCGCGATGACGGCCTGATCACATTCCGGAAGAACCGGTTTACACTGCACGGAGAGTAACGAATAGTCATCCGGGTGACAAGGGGCGACGGTCACAGTCAGTCGTCGTACCCCACATCCTTCCAGAACTCCCGATGCGCCACCTGCGCATTCTGCTCCTCTGTCAGCTGATCCCAGCGGAACTTCTCGCTTAAGGACTCCGCCTCCCGCGATGAGATGAACATAAACGGCCGGTGACACTCGACGATGTTATAAAAACCGTGCGGCATCCCGCCCGGGATCATGATCGTCACACTGCGGGTGAACGTGTACTTCTTCATGTCCTCGCCGAACGAGAACTCCACGGTCGCCCCCAGATCATACGGATCATACGGATCGCCGCCGATCAGCATGATCACTTCATTTTCCTTGTGCTCATGAGGCGGATGGATCGTGAGCTTCCCCGGAGCGGGAGCTTCCGGCGGCGCGGCGTAAGCCTCCGGCACGATCGCGGCCCGCGGCGCAGGCGCAGCGTCCTCACCCGGCTTCGGATACACCCAGTGCGCCGAATAGAAGGCCTTCATGCCCGACTCGCCCGCCTCCATGCGGATCTGCCAGGGGATCGGCCGGAAATCCTGCTGCGGAACATCCTCCGCATAAATGATCTTCAGTTCTTTTTCTGCCATGGAATCATTCCTTTCTTTTTCAGTATGATCAGGACAATGCCGGCCGCGACCGCCGCCAGACTGATGACCTGAGAAGTCGACAGCGGACCGATAAATCCCCGCACCGCGTCATAGCGCAGAAACTCCAGCACGAAGCGGGCAATGCCGTACACGAGAAAATACAGCTCCACCGGGTGGCTCCACGCCCGCGGAGCCGTGCAGTCCTTCGACGCCGCGGCGTCTGTCCGAAGCTGCAATCCCAGCATGACCGCCGCCAATGCCAGCAGGATACCGGCTTCGACGATCTGCACCGGAAACAGCGGCACCCCGGGCAATGTGAACGGTCCCTCCGGAAACACCACCGCGCCGGGACCATGATAGGGCACACCGTAGCAGCAGCCCGCACAGAAGCATCCCAGACGGCCGAAGCCGTGAATCAGCGGAACCATGAACGCATTCCGCTTCACGATCCCGAGCGCATCGATCTTATGAATCTTCGCTGCCAGAAACCACCCGACCAGACCGCCGATCAAGCCGCCGTAAAAGACGAAGCCGGTGACCATGAGGGCATTAAAGCCCGCCAGTCCATGCACCTCGGACCAGTCGATCTGCGGGGCAGCCACGATCAGATACAGCACTTTCGCCCCGATAAAGCCGCACAGAATACACCACGCCTCCGCGAGGATAAAGTCGTTCAGATCTTCTCCGCGGCGGCGCGTCAGGACGGCACCGATCGCATTCGCGAGAACGAATCCCAGCGCGATCATGCTCCCGTAGGCAGGAATATGCAGGCCGAACAGGTGAAAAAAAACGTGCATGGTCTTTGAAAAAAGCCCCCTGCAGGCAGGGGGCCGAGATCATTCAGGGGCCATATGCCCGTTTACATCGACGAAAGCGCTGACAGGCCCACGCCCACACAGGCTGCACACGCGATAGCCACGATCAGTCCCAGGACCAGGGCGATGATCGAGATCACGAGTCCGGCGGTCGCCATGCCCGCTCTCTGCGGATCTCTCTTTCTTCCCAGAGCTCCGAGGACAATACCGACAATGGCAAGGATCACGGCGATCCAGCCCAGGCCGGGAACAGGAAGAAATTCGAATACGATTGCGATAATACCTAAAACCAATGATGCAATTGCCATAATATTCTCCTTCCGGAATGAAATGATCTGCCGGGGGGCACCGGCAACTTGTGTTTATCTGTATTAAGTATAATACATTTCCGAGAAAATCATCAGACCGTTTCCGGAAAATTCTTAAACAAAGTATATCAAATCATAGATAACACTTGTTATTATTTCATCGCGCCGTTACATTGACCTTGTTATCATCATTATGAAAACCGTGCCGGCCGGTCGGCAGAACCGCAGCAGACGCGGGCAATCATGAGTGCAAAAGAACGGAGGTATACCACATGAGTTCATTCAAGAAATACATTGCCGAGTTCATCGGCACCCTGGTCCTGGTCGTCTTCGGCTGCGGCACCGCTGTCGCGGTGGGCTGCGATGCAGAGTTCGGCGGCGGCTACGTCCTGACCGCGCTGGCATTCGGCCTCGTGATCGTGGCCATGGCATACAGCATCGGAAACATCTCCGGCTGCCACATCAACCCGGCCGTTTCGATCGCCATGCTGATCTCGAAGAAGCTCTCGGGCAAAGATTTCGTCGGTTATGTCGTGGCACAGTGCCTCGGCGCGATCGTGGGCTCCGCGATCCTGGGCGGCATCTTCGGGTTCGACTGCGGCTTCGGCGCGAACGGCCTTTATAACGGGAGCGCGGGCGCTTCCCTGCTGATCGAGATCATTCTGACTTTCGTGTTCGTCATTGCCATCATGGGCGTAACCTCGAAGGTTGAAAACGGTGCGGTCGCGGGCCTGGTCATCGGCCTTTCGCTGACGCTGGTGCACATTCTGGGCATTGCTCTGACCGGCACCTCCGTGAACCCGGCCAGAAGCCTGGGTCCGGCACTCTTCGCGGGCGGCGCGTCGCTGTCCTGCCTGTGGGTGTTCATCGTGGGACCGCTGATCGGCGGAGCGCTGGCGGCGCTGGTGTATAACGGGCTGGCGAATGAGA
>CAYLPO010000108.1:0-5976 GCA_964385575.1 uncultured Lachnospiraceae bacterium
TGCGGTTCTTCATGTGCATCGTGCCGACGTCGATGGGCCGGTAGATGTGCGGATAATGATTTCGTGCCATATGTGATCTCCTTTGTGTGTGTTTCAGGGTTCCGGATAGAAAACGGGCAATGCAGGCGGCGCGGAAGTTCGCGCTCCCCGGCATTGCCCGTTCGGCAGATCTTATTTCATCTGTGCCTTCGCGGCGAGTGCCTTCCGCACGGCTGCGATGACGCCGTCTGTATTCAGCCCGTAGGCATCGAGCACTTCCTGCGCCTTTCCGCTGCGTCCGAACTCGTCGTTCACGCCGTGGCGGATGACCGGGACGGGGCAGGTGCCTGCCAGGCATTCGCAGACCGCGCTGCCCAGGCCGCCGATGATGTTATGCTCTTCGCTGGTGACGATGGCGCCGGTCTCTTTCGCGGCGCGCAGGATCAGCTCCTCGTCCAGCGGCTTGATGGTGTGGATGTCAATGACGCGGACCGAAACACCCTCTTCAGAAAGCGCCTCGGCGGCCTTCAGGGCCACCTGGACCATCATGCCGGTCGCGGCTACGGTGACATCCATGCCGTCGCGCAGCGTCACGCCTTTGCCGATCTCGAAATCATACGCGCCGGAGGCATACTCTGTGACGGGCTCGACCGCCGCGCGGCCCAGTCGCATGTATGCGGGGCCGTCATAGGCCAGAAGCGCCTTCACGGCCTGCTCCATCTCAGGGCCGTCGCAGGGGTTCAGGACGACCATGCCGGGCACGGTGCGCATCAGCGACAGATCCTCGATGCACTGGTGTGTGGCGCCGTCCTCGCCGACGCTTAAGCCGCCGTGAGAGCCGATCACCTTCACGTTCAGGTGAGGGTAGGCCACAGAGTTGCGGACCTGCTCGAAGGCGCGGCCGGAAGAGAACATGGCGAACGAGCATGCGAACGGCTTCTTGCCGGCGGCAGCCAGACCCGCGGCGACGCCGATCATGTTCTGCTCGGCGATGCCCATGTCCAGGAACCGCTCGGGGCAGGCGCTCTTGAAGGCACCGGACTTCGTGGCGCCCGCAAGATCCGCGTCCAGGACCACGAGGTCGGGGTCGGTCTCGCTCAGCGCCGCGATCGTGGCGCCGAAGACTTCACGGGTGGCTTTCTTCTCAGGTTTCGGAGCCGCAGCAGGGGGTTCAGAGCCTCCGGCTGCGGAATCGCAGTCGCCCGGATTGTCCGCGCAGGCGGCCTTGCCTTCCAGCTCCGCGATCCGCGCGGTCAGCTCCGCGCGTGCGATCTCCATCTCGGTGTCGTTCGGGGCTTTTCCGTGCCAGCCGGCATTGTCCTCCATGAAGGAGATGCCTTTGCCTTTCGTGGTCTTCAGGAGGATCACGGTGGGCTTGCCCTTCACGCTCTTTGCGACTTCGAACGCCGCGGCCAGCGCCGCGATGTCGTGACCGTCGCAGTGGATCACGTTCCAGTTAAACGCCAGGAACTTCGCGTCCAGCGGTTCCGTGGGCATGACATCCTGCGTGGGACCGTCGATCTGCAGGCCGTTGATATCCACGAACGCGCAGAGATTATCCAGTTCATACTTCGCGGCGGACATGAACGCTTCCCAGACCTGGCCTTCCTCGATCTCGCCGTCGCCCAGCGCCGCGTAGACGCGGTAGTCTTTTCCGTCCAGCTTCGCGGCCAGCGCCATGCCGACCGCAGTCGAGATGCCCTGGCCCAGCGAACCCGTGGACATGTCGACACCCTTCACGTGGCGCATGTCGGGGTGGCCGGACATATGACCCTTGATGCTGCGGAACAGCTCCAGGTCAGATACCGGGAAGAAGCCCTTCAGCGCCAGTACGGAGTACAGCGCAGGAGAGCAGTGTCCCTTGGAAAGCACAAAACGGTCGCGGTCAGGATCCTCGGGACAGAGATCCGCCCGGGTGGCCGGACGCCGCGCGCCAGACCGCCTCGACCGCCAGCAGGCGGCCTTTCGCGGCCATAAGTTCGAGTTCCCTGATCTCGTTCTGGTTCATGAGTGGTTTCCTCCAATGTTTTCTCAGTCTTCGACGAATTCGACGACGCCGATGTACGGCAGGTTCCGGTACTTCTGGTCATAGTCCAGTCCGAAACCGACCACGAACAGGTCGTCGATGGTGTAGCAGTTATAATCCGGGGTCAGCCCCTCGACGCGGCGGCGCGAGGGCTTGTCCAGCATGGTCGCCAGCTTCAGGCTGGCAGGCTCACGGGCGTTCAGGATGTTGATGAGGAAGGAGAGGGTATTGCCGGTGTCAATGATATCCTCCACCACCAATACGTCCTTTCCGTGGATGTCCTCGTCCAGGTCAATGTCCAGATGGACCTTTCCGGAGGAGACCGTGGAGCCGCCGTAGCTTGAGCACTTGCAGAACGTGAACTTCACCGGAATGGTCAGATGTTTCGCCAGTTCGCAGGTGAAAAACACGGCGCCTTTCAGCGTGCAGAGCAGATGGAGCTCTTTTCCCGCATAGTCGCGGTTGATCTGATCCGCCAGTTCGCGGATGCGCGCATAGAGCTGTTCTTCGGGTATCAGTTCACGGATCTCTTCTCTCATGTGGGCCTCCCTGCCGTCATAAAGTCCTTAGGAATCCGGTCGATCGACCGAAAAAGATATATCCGGCTCTTACTATAACATAGAAAGCATCAGAAATCACTTTCGGAGCGGAGGAAAATAGTGTATAGTATTTGCGAATATATGCGTGGAGGAACTACCATGGCAAAACAGAAGACATACACCGGACAGAAGAAGGGCGCTTCCGCCGCCAGACAGAGCCGCAGAACGCGTGTCGTGAACGGCGGCACCGCGACAGGCACCTCGACGAAGAGCGCTGCCGCGAAGGCCACGGTCCCGCGGACCGCGGAGGAGAAGGCGAAGATCGCCCAGGCCAGATACGAGCGCGAGCATCCGGAAGAACAGGATAAGAAAAAGAAAAAGCGTTTTCAGGACGGCATGATGAAGCGGTTCATCGAGACCATGGTTATTAACGCCATGGTGATCGCGGGCCTGGGCATCGTCCTGGTTATCCGCGGCTGGAATTCGACTCCGGGCAAGGTCAGTATTCCCGTGATGATCGGTCTCGGCGTGCTGATCGTTGTCATGTTCATCATCCAGCGGAAGGTCGGAAAGCGAATAGGCAGGTAACACCGGGAGACCGGATCGAAACGATATCAGAGCATTTCACGTGATCCGGGTCCGCCCGGGTCGCGTTTTTGTCGGAACATAGCTTGAAGGAGGGCACATATCATGCATTTCATGGACGAAAAGTTCGTCGCCAGAAGAGAGAAAGTTTACGCGCAGATGGAGGACCGCTCCATGCTGATCCTGTTTACGGGTCAGGCGCCGCAGCGCAGCGGAGATCAGGACTATGCCTACACTCCGGACCGCAGCTGCTGGTATCTGACCGGCGTGGAGGAGCCGCAGTACGTTTTCCTGGCGGTGAAACTGGACGGAAAAGTCACGGAGCAGTGGTTCATCCCGCGTCCGGAAGAGAGGCAGCAGATCTTTTACGGCCACATGCCCACCGAGGATGAGATCGCGGAGCAAATGGGCTGCCCGGTGGCGTATCATGACCGGCTGGAGCCGACCGTGGACGGGCTTCTGGTGAAGAATCACATGAAATACCTGTGGCTGGATCTGGAGCGCCGCAGCCTCAGCGAGCCGTCGGGTGCGGCCAATGTGCTGGCCAGACGGATCACGAAGGCGCATCCGTATCTGAGCGTGGTGAATGCCGGCGCGCTGATCGGCGACATGCGCCGCGTGAAGGAGCCCTGCGAGATCGCGGACATGAAGGAAGCTATCCGGATCACGGGTCTGGGCATTGAGAGCATCCTGGCGCACATGGGGCCCGGCGTGAATGAGCGGGAGCTGCAGGCGTGGTTCGAGTTCACCATCAAGACGAACGGGGCGCAGGAAAACGCCTTCGCGCCCATCGTCGCGGCGGGGGAGAACAGCATTGTCCTGCACTACGGCACGAACAACTGCGATCTGAAGGACGGCGACCTGCTGCTGCTGGATCTGGGCGCGGAGTACTGGCTCTATAACGGCGATTTCACCCGGACGTTCCCGGTGAACGGGAAGTTCACCGAGGAGCAGCGTTACTTCTATGAGACCGTGCTGGAGGCGCAGGCGGAGGTCATCCGCACCGTGAAGCCCGGGATGCACATCACCGAGACCACGAAGATCGCCAGAAAGGCTATGTTCGAGCGCTGTAAGGCGCGTGGCATTGCCGAGACCGAGAAAGATATGGACCGGCTGCTGCCGCACGGCGTGAGTCATTATCTGGGACTGGATACGCATGACTCCGGCGAATCGGCCATCCTGGAGCCCGGCATGGTGATTACGGTTGAGCCCGGAATCTACATTCACGAACTGGGCATCGGCATCCGGATCGAGGACGACGTCATGATCACTGAAGACGGCTGCGAGGTACTGTCGCCGCAGATCATCAAGCAGCCCGACGAGATCGAGGCGTATATGGCGGAGCACAACGTGTTCCTGAAGAAGTAATGAGGGACAATGCAGGCGGCCCGGTGCTGCCTGCGGCGGAGATCGAAGAAAGGGAGTATCAATATGGCGGATTGTAATCACGACTGCGGAAGCTGCGGACAGACCTGCGGGGAGCGCACGGCGCCCCAGGACTTTCGCGCGCCGGAAAACAGCGCGTCGCATGTGAAGAAGGTCATCGGCATTGTCAGCGGGAAGGGCGGCGTCGGAAAGAGCCTCGTGACGTCGCTGCTGGCCATGTCCATGCAGAAGAAGGGCCTGCAGACGGCGGTCCTGGATGCGGATATCACCGGGCCGTCCATCCCGCGCATCTTCGGAATCACGGAGAAGGCCACGGGGAACGCCTTCGGCATGGTCCCCTGCGAGAGTGCGGCCGGTACCAAGGTCATGTCTGTGAACCTCATTCTGGAAAATGAGACGGAGCCCGTAATCTGGCGCGGCCCCATCATCGGCGGCGTGGTCAAGCAGTTCTGGACTGACGTCCAGTGGGGCGATGTGGACTGCATGTTCGTGGATATGCCCCCGGGAACGGGCGACGTCCCGCTGACCGTGTTCCAGTCGCTTCCGGTGGACGGGATCATCATCGTGGCGTCGCCGCAGGAGCTGGTCGGGATGATCGTCAGCAAGGCCGTGAACATGGCCAGGCAGATGAATATCCCGGTGCTGGGCCTGGTCGAGAACATGGCTTACTTTACCTGCCCGGACTGTGGGAAGAAGCACGAGATTTTCGGGCGGAGCCACCTGGCGGAGATGGCCGAGGCGTACGGCATCGACCTGACCGCGCAGATTCCGATCGATCCGGCGATGGCAGAGGCATGCGACGCGGGCGCATTGGAATCTTACGATAATCATTATCTGAGCGAAATGGCGGAGCGTTTGTAAAACCCTGTCATTACAAATCATTTAGTTTCAGAGTAATGATCCTTAGGACGGATTCGTTGATGCGCGCTTCGGAGAGGCGCCCTGCAGACACTGCGTCAAGGATCGCCTGTCTGGCGGACTGCGGATCTTCCGGCATCAGCAGAAGATCCGCGCCTGCCTGAACGGCCAGAACGGCTGCCTCGCCGGGAGAATACTGCGCGGTGACAGCTCCCATATTCAACGCGTCCGTCATGATGACGCCTTCATAACCCAGCCGGTTTCGAAGGAGATCTGTCAAAATCTGCCTGTTCAGTGAGGCAGGAACGTTATCCCCGGTTACATTCGGGAGAGCAATGTGCGCGGCCATGATCATCCGCGCCCCGTCAGCGACGGCGTCACGAAACGGAATCAGGTCATAAGAATAAAGTTCCTCCAGGGTACGATCGGTGTATGCGTAACCTTCATGGGTGTCGGCAGAGGTCGATCCGTGTCCGGGAAAATGTTTCCAGACTGCGATCACTCCCTGTTCTTCCAGTCCTTCAGCCAGCGCGCCGGCCATAACCGAGTATTACTGTTGACGAGCTCGCTAAGGCGCTCGGCCTTTCTGTTACTCAGCTTATT
>CAYLPO010000109.1:0-5952 GCA_964385575.1 uncultured Lachnospiraceae bacterium
ATCTTCTTCGCGAGAAGGACCTGGCCGAGAACATTATTGATCTTATGCGAGCCCGTGTGGTTCAGATCCTCGCGCTTCAGGTAGATCTTCGCACCGCCCAGATCCGCGGTCATGCGCGCGGCGTACGTGAGCAGGGACGGCCGTCCCGCATAGTCGTTCAGCAGCGCCGTCAGCTCCGCCTGAAAGTCCGGATCGTCCCGGTAGTGCAGGTAGGCGGCCTCAAGTTCATTGACCGCGTTCATCAGGGTCTCGGGGATGTATTGTCCGCCGTGTATGCCAAATCTGCCTTTCATGTCGTATCCTTTCTGGTGACAGCAGGGACGGTTCTCTTTGTCACATGATATGCTTCGAAAAGTGCCTTGATTGCCGCCCGGATCTTTGATTCGTCTTTTACTCCGTCCGTTTCGACGCCGCTGCTGAGATCGACTCCCCACGGTTGCACCTGCCGGACCGCCTCCGGGATATTGTCCGGGGTCAGGCCGCCTGCCAGAAGGAAGCCGCGATGAAGCCGGTTCCGTCCGTCCTCATCCGTCAGCGCGCTCCAGTCAAACGTCTCTCCGCTCCCGGCGCCGCTGTCGATGAGCACCAGGTCTGCCGGGCAATGTTCGATCTCCGCAAACCATTTCTCCAGATGCTCCGTCGGGGTGCACGCTTCTGGATCCCGTTGGCACTCCGCCGGGATCCGAAACGCCCGGATCACGAGCCCGGTCTCGCCGCTCAACTCCCTCAGCCTTCGGATATAAGCCGCGTCCTCGCTGCCGTGCAGCTGACATGCACCGATCACGCCCTCACGAAGCAGCCGTGCCACGGCCTCCGGCGGCTCATCCACGAACACGCCGACCGCGGTGATCTGCGGATCCAAACGTGCGGTCAGCTCGCGAAGACGCGCCTCATTCACATTTCTGCGGCTCTTTGGATAATTCACAATGAACCCCGCGAAATCGGGGCCTCCGAGCTCCCGGCGCGCTTCATTGACGTACGTGACATCCTCCGGCCGCGTGAGCCCGCAGATCTTGAGGTGACACGGAGAACCGACCCGAGCGTCACATGTTCCCGTCATCTCACAGCCTCCCTCAGCGCCCGCAGCGCCTCTGCCGGATCCCCCGCGCGCATCAGATACTCACCCACGAGCACCGCATCCGCGCCTGCCTCGGCCAGGCGAGCCGCATCTTCCGGGCCGCTCACGCCGGACTCCGCCACGAACAGCGTCCCGGCGGGGATCAGAGAACGAAGACGGGCGGCATTGCCCAGATCTACCGAGAAATCCTTCAGATTCCGGTTATTGACCCCGATGATCTTCGCGCCCGCCGCGGCCGCCATACCGATCTCCGCCTCATCGTGCGCCTCGACCAGGGCATCCAGGCCCAGCGCCTCGCACAGCTCCAGATACCGCTCGAGCTCATCCTGTGCCAGCAGCGCACAGATCAGCAGCACCGCGTCCGCACCCATGAGCCGGGCCTGCCAGATCTGGTACTCATCCACCACGAAGTCCTTCCGGATCATGGGCAGGTCGGTAATCGCGCGGACCTCCTCAAAGATATCGTCCGAGCCCAGGAACCACTTCGGCTCCGTCAGACAGCTGATGGCGTCCGCGCCCGCTCGGTCATAGGTGCGGGCAATGTCCTTATACCGAAACTCCTCGGAGATCACTCCCTTCGAGGGCGAGGCTTTCTTGATCTCGCAGATGAAGCGCAGGCCGTCCTTCGCCAGGGCTTTCGCAAAGCGCGGCTCGGTGCCGTGGATGCGCCCGGCGATCTGCATGAGGTCGTCCAGTGGCAACGCCTTTTTATCTTCTTCAACGCGGACCCGCGCGTGGGCCGCGATCTCCTCTAAGATGTTCGTCATGAATGTCTCCTTTTGATTAAGCGGCAGTGTCGAATTCTGCATTGTTTTCTTGTCTCTGCGTGATGCAGATCCGGAACTTCGGAGCACGACCATCGCCAACGTGAACGGCAGGACCACGGAAAGCCGGGAGAGATCTTTGTATCCGCACAAAGATCTCGGCGAAACCGAGATGAGAAGTCGCTCACGAGTTCTCATCGAGTTTGAGCCGTGCCCCGCTTTCCGCGGTCCTGGCGGAGCCGGTTGGCGAGGGAGTGCGGAGCGTTTCGGATCGCATCCGCAGAGACAGAAACATGTCACGAATTCGACCGCGCCGCAAACTCTCCGAGCTTCGCCGCCGCTGCCCCGCGGTCGATCAGCCGCTCGGCCATCCGCACACCGGCCTCGATGCTCTCCGTCTTCCCTGCGATATAGAGCGCCGCGCCCGCGTTCATGCAGACCGCCTGGCGCTTCGGGCCCTTGTCATTGCCCTGCAGGACCGCCCGCGTGATCACGGCGTTTTCCTCCGGGGTGCCGCCCACCAGGTCCGCTTTCGCACAGCGCTCATAGCCAAACTGCTCAGGCGTGAGCACGTACGACTTCAGCCCGCCGCCTTCGCCGTCCGGGCCCTCGCCCGTGATCTCACAAACTGCGGTCTCGCCCGCCATTGAGATCTCGTCCAGCCCATCGCGGCCGTACACGACCATGCCGCGCCGCACGCCGAGCTCCATCATGACCCGCGCGAGCGGCTCCACGAGCTCCTCTTCGTACACGCCCATCAGTTCCATGTTCGCGCCGGCAGGGTTCGTCAGCGGTCCCAGAATGTTAAAGACCGTGCGGATCCCGAGCTCACGCCGCACCGGGGCCACGTATTTCATGGCCAGATGATAGTTCTGCGCGAACAGGAAGCAGATCCCGATCTCCTCCAGCAGCTCCGTGCTCTTCTCCGGCGGAACCTGAATGTTCACGCCCAGCGCCTCGAGCACATCCGCGGCGCCCGACTTCGATGATGCCGCGCGGTTCCCGTGCTTCGCAACCGCCTGCCCGCCCGCGGCGATGACCAGCGCGGCGGTGGTCGAGATATTGAACGAATCCGATCCGTCGCCGCCGGTCCCGACGATCTCCAGCACATCGCGCTCGTGCAGCAGCTTTACGCAGTGTGCGCGCATTCCCGCGGCCGAACCGCAGATCTCGTCGATCGTCTCGCCCTTCATGGCGAGGGCGGTCAGGTACGCCGCAGTCTGCATCTGCTCGGTCTTTCCGTCCATAATTTCATTCATGACCGCCAGCGCCTCTTCGCGCGTGAGGCCCTGCTTCTTAGAAAGTTTGATGATGGCTTCTCTGATCATATCCTGCCTCCTTCGGGCAATGCCGGCACATCGGCCATATCGCTTCGGGAAACGCCGATGCGTTCTCCTACTCTCGAACGAGCGAGAGAAAATTCCCCATAATCCGCTTCCCGTCCGGCGTCATCACCGACTCCGGGTGAAACTGCACGCCGAACGTCGGATACTCCGTGTGCTCGACCGCCATGACCTCGCCGTCCTCCGTGCGGGCCGTGACTTTCAGGCACGCGGGCAAGGTCTCCTCCTCCGCCGCCAGCGAATGATACCGGGCGACCGGGAACGACTTCATCCCCGCGAACAGGCGCGAGTCCGCATCGGCCCTCACCGTCGAGACCTTGCCGTGCATGAGCTCTTTCGCGTAGCCGACATGGCCGCCGAATGCGGTGCAGATGGCCTGATGCCCCAGGCACACCCCCAGGATCGGGATCTCGGGTGCGAACCGGCGGATCACGTCAATACAGATCCCCGCATTTTCCGGCCGGCCGGGCCCGGGCGAAAGGATGATGGCCTCGGGCTCCATCTCCGCGATCTCCTCGAGCGTGACCGCATCATTGCGCACGACCTCGGTGTCCGGGCGGAAGAAGCCCGCCAGCTGATACAGGTTATACGAAAAGCTGTCGTAATTATCGATCAGTAAGATCATTTCACACCTCCCGCCGCTGTTTTCAGCGCGGCCACGACCGCTCCGGCCTTGTTCTGACACTCGACGAATTCCTTCTCCGGCACGCTGTCCGCGACGATGCCGGCACCGGACTGCACGCACACACGCCCGTTCTTCTTATAGGCCAGGCGGATCGAGATGCAGGTGTCCAGGTTCCCGGTGAAGTCCAGGTAGCCGATGGCTCCGCCGTAGATCCCTCGCTTCACGCCCTCGAGCTCCTGGATGATCTCGCAGGCACGGAGCTTCGGGGCGCCGGACAATGTCCCCGCCGGCAGGATCGCGTCCACCGCATCCGCGGCGTCACGGTCGTCCCGGATCTCGCCGGAGACCGTTGAGCCGATATGCATCACGTGAGAGAACCGCTCGATGACCATGTACTTCTCCACCTTCACGGTGCCCAGCTTCGCGATGCGGCCGATGTCGTTCCGGCCCAGGTCCACCAGCATGTTATGCTCGGCGCGCTCCTTCTCGTCCGCGAGCAGCTCCCGCTCCAGCGCGCGGTCCTCTTTTTCGGTCTTTCCGCGGGGGCGGGTGCCTGCCAACGGAAATGTATGCAGTATGCCGTCCTCGAGCTTCACCAGCGTTTCAGGCGATGCGCCCGCGATTTCCACATCATCGCTGTTAAAGTAGAACATGTAGGGCGACGGGTTCATGGTCCGTAGCACCCGGTAGGTGTCGAAGAGCGACCCTTCCGCCGCCGCGGTCAGCGGGTCGGAGAGCACCACCTGGAAGATGTCTCCCTCGCGGATGTAGTGCTTCGCCTTCTCGACCATGGCCCCGTACTGCTCTGCCGGAAAGCGCGGCGTGAGTTCCTCGGTCAATGCCAGCTTCGGGAACTCGTACTTAGGGCCTGTCTTCAGCAGCTCCGCGAGCGCGTTCAGGCGGGTCTCGGCCTCGGCGTAGGACCGGGCGATGTCGTCTGTTTCCACCCCCGTAATCAACAGCACCTTCTGCCGGTAGTTATCGAACGCGATGACCGTATCGAACAGCATCAGGTCCATGTCCAAGAAATCTCTGTCTTTCGGTGCGGTCAGCTTCAGCGTGGGTTCCGCGTACTTGATATAGTCATAGGCGAAGTACCCGACCAGTCCGCCGGCAAACGGCGGTATGCCCTCGACCTTCGGGCTCCGAAAACGCGCCAGCACTTCACGGATCGCATCTCCGGGATGAGCGCACTCGCTGACGGTCTCGGTGACCCGGCCCTCGCGGTAGCCTTCGCGCACGCGCAGCTGCCCGTCCGCACAGGTGATCTCCAACAGCGGATCATCCGCCAGGAAGGTCCACCGGCCCCACCGCTGATCCTGCTCGGCGCTTTCGAGCAGGAAGGCATGATCGCTGTGCGCCCGCAGGGTCCGCATGACCTCGATGGGCGTGAAGCGGTCCGCCAGCAGTTCCGCTGCGACAGGGACCCGGCGGTAGTCGCCTGCAGCCGCGATCCTGGTTACTTCCTCCAGTGAAGGGAACATTTGTCTCTCCTTTCCTCTCCGGCCTGATACCGGTCTACCGGGGTCGGGATCTGTCATGTCCCGGGCGAAGCTGCATAAAAAAACCCGTCCCCAACAAATACTGTCAAGGACGGGTCGAACGATCCGCGGTGCCACCTTGATTCGCGAAAATACAGTTCTCGCGCACTCGCCGGGGGACCATCATCCCCCTGACCACTCACGTGGGTCTTACGTCGCAGGATAATAGGTCGGTTCCGGGTCATGTCCCGGAGCTTCGGCCGTTCACTGCGCCCTCAGCGGTCCATTTGGCAGCCTGCTTCTCGATCCGGTTCTCAGCACCCCGGACTCTCTGTGCGCGCATCTGCTGCTTTGATCTCCGCGTCAACGGTTTAAAGGTCGGTATGTAATTTTTCGTGATTATAATGCCGCCGCAGCGGGATGTAAAGTAAAAATAAATTTAATCATCCGTTGCATTTGTCATTCTTCTCCATTTCCGATAGAATAGAAAATCATATATAATCGTGTTAGCTTCACAAATCCATTCATTTGTAAACGAGGAGGTAAACACTATGGGCATGGTTAAAGACCCCATCAAATCGCAGGACGGCGCATATTGCCTGAAGGGTAAGAACGCCATCGTGACCGGCGGAAACCGCGGCATCGGCCTGGGCATCGCCAC
>CAYLPO010000110.1:0-5848 GCA_964385575.1 uncultured Lachnospiraceae bacterium
CGGCTTGAAGATCTCCTTGCCCCGATACAGCCGGGACATGACTTTTTCCTGGAAATGTGATGCTTTTTTCGACATGGCGGGTCCTTCCCGACACTCCCGCCGGTATTATAGCACGAATCCCGGACGACGCTTAAGGGAAATGCAGGATTGCCCGCTACAGCCACCCGTCCCGCGCGAAACGACGGTAAAAGCTCACCGACATGATTGCCGCGATGATCCAGCCGACCGGCCAGGCACACCAGATCCCGGTCTCCTGCAGCTGCGTGAACGAGAACAGGATCGCCAGCGCCACGCGAAGCAGCAGGTCGGTGAAGGTCGCCGCGAGGAACGGCTTCATTTTCGCGGAACCGCGCAGCGTGCCGTCGGCCGCGCACTTGGCCGCGACCACGAAGTAGAACGGTGTGACGATGTGAAAGAACAGGACGCCGGTGCGGATGGCCTCCGTCGCGGAGCCGTCCAGAAACAGCTGCAGCAGGATCCCGCCCAGGAAGAAATACAGCACGAAAAACGGGAGGCTCACCAGCCACTCCAGTTTGACGCCGGCGCGGAAGCCCTCGCGGATGCGGCCGAGCTTGCCCGCGCCGAGGTTCTGAGCGGTGAAGTTCGAGATCCCGTTTCCGATGGTCACATGCGAGGTGATCACGAGATTGTTCAGCTTGATGGCGGCCGAGTAGCCGGCCATGACGGAAGGGCCGAAGGTGTTGATCCGGCTCTGGATGATGATGTTTCCGACCGACACGAAGCTCTGCTGCATCATGCTGGGCACTGCGATCGAGGCGATGCGTTTCAGCATCTTTCCGGAGAAGCGCGCATAGTTATGGTGCCCGTGCCCGAGCGTTCCGAGCCTGCGGAACACGAACACCAGTGCCAGCACGCAGCTGACGCCCTGGCACAGGAACGTTGCCCAGGCCACGCCCGCAACGCCCATGTGAAACGCGCGCACGAACAGGATGTCCACGGCGATGTTCGAGGTCGAGGATGCCGCGAGGAAAAGGAACGGGGTCATGGAATCGCCCATGGCCGAGAAGATGCCGACCGCGACATTGTAGAAAAAGACGAAGGGCAGACCCAGAACGTAAATATCCAGATACAGCTTCGAATCCGCGAAGAGCGCCTCCGGCGTATGCATCAGCGAGAGCAGCACGCCGCCCAAAAGCAGGCCCGCCGCCATCAGCGCACCGCACAGAAGGATCATCCCGATCATGGCGGTGCTGACCGCGGTCTTCACGTGCGCGTAGCGCTTCGCGCCGAAATAGGTGGAGACGACGACCGAGCAGCCGATGTTGCAGCCGAACGCGATCGCGATGAAGATCAGCGTGATCTCATAGCTGTTACCGACCGCGGCGAGCGCGTTCTCGCCGATGAAGCGCCCCGCAACCAGGCTGTCCGCGATGTTATACAGCTGCTGGAAGATCACGCTCGCAAACAGCGGCAGGCAGAACCGCCGCAGAACTTTTCCGGAGTCTCCTACTGTCAGGTCTCTGTTCAATGTCTCGCACCGTCCGGATCAGGTTTTCGGGCAATCTGCCCGGGATCCTGAGCCATTATAGTGCTATGTGCACAGAATACAATGTACAGATATGACAAAAAGAGACCGGAAATCTGCGTTTTACCGAACCGCCGCTTATTCCACCCCGCGCCGGAAATGTCCGCGCGTGAAACCGTTCTTCAAGATCCGGTCCGGAGGGAGCGGTCGTCCGGCGGCCGACAGAACTGCCTGCCGCGTCACCTGTTCCGCCGTCTCCACATCCTCATCCGTAAGCACCACAGACAAGACATCCGGTGCGATCCGTGCGATCTCCTCCGTAAGGTCTGCCAGATACGTCGGCACGGAGTTAAAGATCACGCTGTACCCTTGCGCGCACACGCTCGACACCGGCAGCTTCGCGCCTTTCCGGTCGGTCAGATACGTCCATTCTTCGGGCGAACCCGGGCAATGAAGGCTCGTCGCGAAGACATCTCCCCGCACACAGTTCGCTGAGAGCATCAGAGGTGCACGCCCGTATATCCCCAGAATCCTTCGCGGAATCCCTGCCTCCCCGTTCCCTGCCGGCGGGCTGCCCGCACGCAGATGTGCCAGCTCTCCTGCATTCAACTCCAGTGAACAGGTGACTTCGTCCGCTCCGGCTTCCGCGAGGACGCGCGCAGCACGGTCATTCATGACATAGCAGTGTGAGTCCGCGATCCGTTTTCCCGCCGCGTCATGTGCTTTCAGAAACTCCAGTTCTCCCATGGTCCGGAAGATCCATCCGTCCGGACGCAGTTCCGATAAAAGCGTAAAACGGGATTCGAACCCTGCCAACCGCTCCTGACGGAAGATGCGCGGCAATGCGATCACAAACTCCGCTTCCGCATTCCTGCGGTGCGCAGGCCGATCGCTCTCCGCAGGCAAGGCTTCGCGGCACATCGCGCAGATCTCCCGCAGCTCCTCTGCCGAAAGCACATCCGCTTCCGCCGCGATCCGATCCGCACCGGCCTTAAGCGCAGCGCGGGCCTGTGCCGCAGTTCGCACCGTGACACTGATGAGGGGGTACTGCGGGCCATCTGCCGCAGCACTGCCCACCGCAAGCTGCCCTTCGTCGGACGGATCCCTCCGGAAGCCACGCAGCAGTTCCTCTGTCAACCGTTCACACGCCTCACGGCGCAGCGCATTTAACGCACCGACCGGAAGAAAAACATGTTCGTCCATGTCGACCGTGACATCCGCAGCGACAAACGGCGTTCCTCCGAAACGCGCCAGACGGCTGGCCGCCTCTTCCCTCGTGAGCGGACGTTTCTGCGCTTCCTGCACTTCCTGTCCCTGCGCGCTCACCGAGACGTCCCCGCAGAACAATGTCAGAACGGCGGGGCAGCCCGCAAACAGCGAGGCATACACGCCGACCGGCAGTTTCTTCTGCTCGGCCGCATGATCCCCGACGAACCGCGCCGCGATCTGCTCTTCACAGTTTTTCTTCTCGTCCGCCGGAAGCGGCTCCGCCTTTTCCGGCAGGATGAGCGCATGTTTCTTCGCGCAGTGATTCTCCCCGGAGAACACATCAAACCCGGTCGTGGTCTCCCCGCGGTAAAAAAGCAGCTGCGTCAGCCGCCGGTCTGCGGAATCAACCTTCCAGGCTCCGGCATGGCCCGGATCTCCGGGCTTCCCCGGATTCTCATTACCCGAAAACTGTTCATAATACCGGTCGATATACTTCCGGTATACCGAAATCACACCCGCGGCGTACTCCGCGCTGCGCATGCGGCCCTCGATCTTCAGAGAGTCGACCCCTGCGCGGATGATCTCCGGCAGGATGTCCAGCGTACACAGGTCGCGTCTGGACAGCCAGGTTCCCTCGCGCCCGTTCACCGAAAACGGCAGCCGGCAGGTCTGCGCGCAGCGGCCGCGGTTACCGCTCCGGCCGCCGATAAAGCTGCTCATGAGGCATTCGCCGGAATACGCATAGCACAATGCCCCGTGCCCGAAACACTCGACCTCCAGTCCCGTGTGCTCCCGGATCTCGCGGACTTCCTCCAGCGAGAGCTCGCGCGCCGGAACGATCCGTGTCACACCGCGCCGCTTCAACAACTCCGCGTGCCAGACATCCGTGACATTCATCTGCGTGCTCGCGTGAATCTCCATCCCGGGAAACACCTTCCCGATCAGATCCGCGACACCCAGATCCTGAACAATGACGCCGTCCAGACCCGCCTCATAAAGCGGCTTCAGAAACGCCGGAAGCGCCGCCAGTTCGCGGTTTTTCACCAGGGTGTTCACAGTCAGATAGATCCGCACACCGAACAGGTGCGCCTCATCGAGCGCCGCCAGAATCTCTTCCGTACTCAGATTCCCGGCATAGGCGCGCGCGCCGAATTCGGTGCCTGCCATATAGACCGCATCACAGCCGGCGCGCAGGACCGCCCGGAACGTCTCATATGTCCCGGCAGGGGCCAGCAGCTCGATGCGTTTTTGCTCTTTTACAGCTTCGTTTTTCATAGGCTCATTATAGGTTGCGGGCTTTTTTGTTTCAATCACTCTCTTCGGTACGGAGCCGCCACATCCATAATCCCGCTCCGGTCCGCCGTCACGATCACGCAGCCGGCCTCCGCTGTCACGATCGCACGAGTGCCCGCCGCTTCCAGCCTGGACAATGTTCCTGCCGCCGGGTGACCGTATCGGTTTTCCCGACCGCAGGAGATCACGGCCAATGTCGGCCGCAGCGCTGCCAGAAGCGCCTCCCCGGTCGAAGAATCCGATCCGTGGTGTGCCGCCTTCAAGACGCTGAGAATATGCGGTTCCTGTCTGAAAACGCCCGTCGAAAGATGGTCTTCACCATCCGTCACGGAGCCGTACATATCCCCTGCCGGAAATCCCAAGCCACCCAGCCGTTCACAGATCTCAGCCTCCCGGTCTCCGCCGATATCGCCTGTAAAGAGCGCCGAAAACTCCCCGTAAGTCAAAAGCAGTACCAACGACGTATCGTTCTCGTCTTCGGCAGCTGCGGCACCGGACGGCATCACACATGCCAGCTGTGCGCCGGAACGATCTGTCCAGACATCCCCTGCCCGCAGAAGCGTCACCGCGATCCCCTGCTCTTCCAGTGACCGGATAAACGCCTCCTTCTCCTGACGCTTCTCTTCGCTGAAAGCGTCAGATAAAAACACGCGCGGAGCACGCCCGTCGGCAGCCAGCTCACGGATTCCGCTCACATGGTCCTCATCCAGATGGGTCAGGAAGACCATGTCCGGGCTTTCCCTCGCCATGCTGTCCAAAAACGGTTCCAGCCGGTATTCCCCCACCTGGTTTACATCGCTCGAACCACAGTCGATCAATGCCGTCACGCCGGACGGAAACTCCACGAAGATCCCATCCCCCTGCCCCACATCCAGAAATGTGATCCTCAGCTCATGTGCCGGCTGCTTCTGCAGGAAGGCTGTCATGACCAGAAACAATGTGATCAGGCATAGTCTTCGCCTTCGCTTCTGCCGGCGATTCAAGGATGGCCGGGGACACAGTCCCGGACGATAAACGGGCCCTGCCCCGGCATCCATTCCGGATCCGGGCCTTCGGTCTGTCCCCTCTTCCTTATTTCGTTTCGCATCCCGCTCAGCGATCTTCCTCATCCCAATGACCGCCGCAATCAAAACCGCGAGGCATACGGCCCGTTTCGGCAGGGAAGGCTGTCCGGTCAAAACGTGTAAGGCCGGAACTGCTTCTGCCGGACTGCAGACCACGCGCATCCCTTCAAAAAGCAAATGGACCGGAAGAAAGATCAGACTGCCCGTTCCCGGCGAAACCAGCGCAGTCATCAATGCGGCAAATGACGCTCCGGCCGCAGCAGGAAGAGCAGGAATCAGTACCGGGTTCAGAAACAGGCCGGCTACAGGCACGCGGAAATAATGCGCAGTCACCGCGGGCAATGTCACCGTCTGCATTCCCAGACCGAACAGCGGTCCGCGCTCGTGTTCGGAAGCTTGCACAAACCGCTCTGCCGCAGGGGCCGCAGCCGAGATCGCTGCCGCAGAGAGGAAGGACAGCTGAAATCCTGCCTGTGTGATCCGCAATGGCGAAAGCGTACACAAAATCAGACCCGACAGCGACAGGGCGGATAAACCATCGTAAGGCTGCGAGGACGCTTCTCCGATGATCATAGTCCCAAACATGACCAGTGCCCGCAGCGAAGAAGGCGTGAACCCCGCAAGCGCACAATACAGGAGCACGATCGCAGCCGCAGCCGATGTTGACCACACATAATCCAGGCGCAGTTTCTTTTTTAGAAACCGAAACGTCCGCATCCCGATCAGTCCGATGTGCAGGCCGCTGATTGCCAGCATGTGCGCGATCCCCGCCGCACCGAAGCGATTTCTGACCTCT
>CAYLPO010000111.1:0-5750 GCA_964385575.1 uncultured Lachnospiraceae bacterium
GTGGGTACCTTCACCGGCTTCTCCATGGGCGCGGGCATCGTGATCGCCCGGTATAAAGAACACCGATACGCGCCTGAAAAGGCGCTTATCCATAAACGTGATAACACGAAATATTATTTATTTTCAGGAGGAAACAATCATGGCAGTTAAGATGCGTCTCACCAGAATGGGCAAAAAGAAGGCACCCTTCTATCGTATTATCGTGGCGGATTCCAGATCTCCCCGTGACGGCCGCTTCATCGAGCAGGTCGGTTATTATGATCCGAATAAAGAGCCCAGTGAGATCAAGTTCGACGAGGAGCTGACCAAGAAGTGGCTCGGCAACGGCGCACAGCCCACCGAGACCGTCGCGAAGCTTCTGAAGATCGCCGGCATCGAGAAGTAAGTTCTTCCGACCAGAGAAAGTGGTGATCTTATGAAAAAACTGGTCGAGACCATTGCAAGGTCTCTGGTCGATCATCCGGACGAAGTGTTCGTCCTGGAGACCGAAAACAGTTCCGAGATCATCTTAGAGCTTCACGTGGCTGCTTCCGACATGGGTAAAGTGATCGGAAAGCAGGGCCGCATTGCCCGCGCGATCCGCGCGGTCGTGCGCGCGCAGGCCGCGAAAGAAGACAAGATGGTCACGCTCGACATCCGGTAAGGCTTATGGAAGATTTCCTGAGAGTCGGCGTAGTCACGACCACGCACGGTGTTCACGGCGAGGTGAAAGTCTATCCCACGACGGATGACCCGAAGCGTTTTCTGAATCTGGAGCGTGTGTTTGTGGACGAGGTGATGTCGCCGTCGGGCAGTGCCGGGAAGCCGGCATCATCTGCAAAGCCGGATAATGCCTCAAAACCGGCGAAGATCGTCCGTACCGAGCGCGGGATCGAAAACGTCAAGTTCTTTAAGAATCTGGTCATCCTGAAGCTGTCCGGTATCGATGACATGGACCGGGCTGCGAAGCTGCGGGGCGCTGAGCTGTACGTATCCCGTGAAGATGCGGTCCCGCTGGAAGAGGGCGAGTATTATATCGCCGATCTTCTGGGAATGGAGGTCTATTCGGACGAGGGCGAAAAGCTCGGTGTCGTACAGGATGTTCTGGAGACCGGTGCCAATGACGTCTACATGGTACGAAGACCGAAAGGAAAGCCTCTGCTGCTTCCCGCGATTCCGGACTGCGTACTGGACATTGACGTCGAGGCGGGGCGGATGCGCGTGCATATCATGGAAGGATTGCTGGAGTTGTGAAGATCACGGTGCTGACATTATTCCCTGATATGGTCCGGCAGGCGCTGCACACGAGCATCATCGGCAGGGCCATGGACGCCGGACTGCTTCAGATCGAGACGGTCGATATCCGGGATTATGCGGAGAATAAGCATAACAGCGTCGATGACTATCCTTACGGAGGCGGAGCCGGCATGGTCATGCAGGCCGGGCCGGTGGTACGCGCGGTGCGCGCCGCAAAGGCCGGCCTCTCGGAAAAGACGCGGGTGATCTATACTTCACCGCAGGGTCATGTCTTCACGCAGGAGACAGCGGAACGGCTATCCGGAGAGGAGAGTCTGATCATCCTCTGCGGCCATTACGAAGGGATCGACGAACGCGCGCTGGAGCTTGAGGTAGATGAGGAGATCTCCATCGGAGATTACGTCCTGACCGGCGGGGAGCTTCCGGCCATGGTTATGATCGATGCGGTGGCCAGACTGCTTCCGGGTGTTCTGCATAACGATGAGTCGGCCGGATCCGAATCGCATCAGGGTTCTCTGTTAGAATATCCCCAGTATTCCCGCCCTAGAGAATTCGAGGGGCTGGAAGTGCCGGAGATCCTTCTGAGCGGAGATCATGCGAAAGTAGACGCGTGGCGCAGAGAGCAATCCCTGATCCGAACGATGAAAAAACGTCCGGATCTGCTCGAAAAAGCGGAACTGACAGAGAAAGAAAAAAAGTTTCTTGCAAAGTTGTCTGGGGAATGTTAAAATTACTCGGCGTTTAACACAGATGGTCCTCTGCCGCCCGGGGCGGTACGAACATCGGGATGAATAGGAGAAAGCGAATCATGAACGAAATTATCAAAAAGATCGAAGATGCCCAGCTGAAGGAGTCTGTGGACGATTTCCGCATCGGTGACACCGTCCGCGTCTACGCGAAGATCCGCGAGGGTAACCGCGAGCGTATCCAGATGTTCGAGGGTACGGTCCTGAAGCGTCAGCACGGCGGCGCCCGCGAGACCTTCACCGTCAGAAAGACTTCCGGCGGTATCGGCGTTGAGCGCACCTGGCCGCTTCACTCTCCGTCGATCGACCACATCGAGGTCGTTCGCCTGGGTAAGGTCAGAAGGGCTAAGCTGAATTACCTGAGAGATCGCGTGGGTAAGAAGGCGAAAGTCAAAGAGCGCATCAGATAATTGTTCGCTGGCGGGACGATCCCGAGAGATCGTCCCGTTTTCTTTATTTTCGGGAAGGAGGTGATCGCATGGAAATTCAATGGTATCCGGGTCACATGACGAAAGCAAAAAGAAAGATGATGGAAGACAGGAAGCTCGTGGATATCGTGGCAGAGCTTTTGGATGCGCGTGCTCCTTTGTCCAGCAGAAATCTCGATATCGATGAGATCTCTGCGGGACAAGAACGTGTGATCATCTTAAATAAAGCCGATCTTGCCGATCCGAAGGCCAATGAAGCCTGGAAGGCATTTTTTGAAAAGACCGGCGCATATTTTATCGCTCTGGATTCCCGGGCAACCGCATCACGCCGAGCTTTGGAATCGGTCATCGACCGTGCGGGTCAAAAAAAGCGCGAGAGGGATGCGAAGCGTGGCATCAAAAACCGTCCTGTCCGCATGATGGTCACGGGCATTCCGAATGTCGGCAAATCGACATTGATCAATACACTGGCCGGCCGGGCATCTGCGAAAACAGGGAATAAACCCGGCGTCACGAAGGGAAACCAGTGGATCCGTCTGAATAAATACATTGAACTGCTGGATACACCGGGAATCCTTTGGCCCAAGTTCGAGGATGAGCGTACGGGACTGCATCTGGCGCTTTTGGGCTCGGTAAACGATCAGATCCTGGAACGCGGGGAATTGGCTTGTGAACTGGTTTCTTTACTGGATGCAAATTATCCCGGAATGATCTGCGAACATTACGGAGATTTGTGTTATGATAGCACATACGAGTGTATCGAACAGGTCGCGCTCGTGAAGAAATGCCTGAAAAAGGGCGGAGAACCCGATACAGACCGGGCCGCGGCAATGCTGTTGGATGATCTTCGTTCCGGAAGGCTCGGGAAAATCACATTGGAATGGCCGGAGGAAACGTGATGTCGGAACAGGACCGCACGCATCCGGGAGTGGATGAACTCTTTGACGACAGTCTGAATGATGACGGTGAGCTCAGCCTCTTTGCGGAATTGAAAAAAAGTGAATATGACGGCGTCCTTCGTAATGATATTCCTGTGAAGCCGAAACTGCGGGCAGGAGAGACCGATACCGCGACTCTTTCTTCGGAAGCGGTGTGGTCTGATACGGCGGAACAGATCTATCGGGATCGTGTTCGGACCAGAGAAGCACAGATCGAGCGCGATCTTAAGACCGAAGACCAGGCAGAGCTCCAGAAAAAGTACCGCGCGGCCAGAAAAGCTGCCCGCCAGCGAAATCTCCAGGAGGTACGCGCCGAAAAAGCCGCTGCCAGACAGGAACTCGAGCGAAAGTCTGTAGCTGCAGACCGCGCTGCGTTCGAACGTCAGCGCAGGATCGAAACCGACCGTGTCAGGAAAGCGCGTGCGGCTGCGGATCGTCGGAAAAAAGCGGCGGATGAGAAGATTTTTGAATATGAAGTCAAGCGGAACCGGCGGGCCAACATAGATTACTATAAACAGAAAGAAAAAGAGGAACGACGTTTGCAGGCATTAAGGGAAGAAAACAGCAGACCGCTCAGGCAAAAACCGCTTTGGCGTTCCGTGCTTGAAACGGTGATCTATGTTGCGGTGATTGTGGCGCTGGCCTTTTTTATCGTAAAATTTGTGGTTCAGAAGACGGTCGTGGAAGGGGATTCCATGTATCCCACACTGGAATCCGGAAATCACCTGATCCTGGAAAAAGTATCCTACACGTTCGGAGATCCGGATCGATTTGATATCATTGTATTCCGCATCCCCGGCGATGAGCGCACCTATTATATCAAACGTGTGATCGGTATGCCGGGCGAAACCGTTCAGATCGCGGAGGGTGTGATCTATATAGACGGTATTCCGCTGGAAGAAGATTACGGTTATGAAGAGATGGCTTATGCGGGTCTGGCTGCGAATGCACTGACGCTCGGTGAAGGTGAATACTTCGTGCTCGGTGATAACCGGAATAACAGCACGGACAGCCGCTACGAGACCATCGGGCCGGTCACGGATGAACAGATCCTGGGTCATGCGGTTCTTCGAATATGGCCAATCAATGAAGTAACGCTTCTTACGGACTGATGTTATCAGACCGGGATCGAAACCGGAACATTTTTACGGACGGATGTGAAATCTGACATGAGTACGAAGGCAGAACGGGAAGAGAAGGCACGCCTGCGCCTGGAAAAAGAGATGGCACGTATGACGGTCATGCTGTCATATGAACGCGAATATGCCTCTTATATCGCCGTCTGCGGGATCGATGAAGCCGGACGCGGCCCCCTGGCGGGACCGGTGGTTGCGGGGGCAGTCATCCTCCCGAAAGACGATATCATTCTGTATCTGAACGATTCGAAGAAGCTTTCCGAAAAAAAGCGCGAGGAACTCTATGATGAGATCCGGTCGCGAGCGGTGGCGTGGAGTGTCGGGATCGTCGATGAAAATGTGATCGATGAGATCAATATCTTAAACGCGACTTATGAAGCCATGAAGAAGGCCGTAGATTCTTTGGGTATTCGTCCGGATCTGCTTTTAAACGATGCGGTGACCATTCCCGGGATCGAGATCCCGCAGGTGCCGATCGTGAAAGGTGATGCCAAATGCGCTTCGATCGCAGCGGCGAGCATCATGGCAAAAGTCACCAGGGACCGCATGATGCTGGAATATGACCGCCTGTATCCGGAGTACGGGTTTGCCGGACATAAGGGTTACGGAACCAAAGCGCATACAGACGCGATCCTGGAATTCGGTCCATGCCCGATTCACCGCAGAACATTCCTGCGTAAATTGCTGGGAGAACACGCCTTTGACTGAGACCCCTTTGTATCCCGGAAATGCAGACCGCCTGGACAATAAGCGCCGTGTGGGTGCACGCTATGAAGATTTGGCAGCAGAGTATCTGAAGGAACAGGGCCTGCGAATCCTGGAACGGAATTTTCGGACGCGTTTCGGCGAGATCGATCTGATCGCGCAGGATCACGGAACAGTGGTGTTCACGGAAGTTAAGTACCGCAGTTTTGACGGACGCGGGATGCCGGAAGAAGCTGTAAACAGAAAAAAGCAGGCAGTGATTCGGAAACAGGCACTGGTTTATCTGGCTTCGAAAGGTTTGGATGATCTTACCCCGTGCCGGTTTGATGTCATTGCCGTACTCGGCGATAAGATTCGCTGGATTCCGAATGCGTTTTGACGCGTCGGCCGGACATAGAGTTAGCTGGATTTAGAAAAGGAACGGTAAGTATGAAAGAGCTGATGTACAGAAGCACGCGCAGAGCAGATGATATTGTGACGGCCTCTCAGGCAGTTTTGAACGGGCTTGCAATCATGGCACTTGATCGATGCATACGCAATCAGACGGAGCAGCAGGGGAGT
>CAYLPO010000112.1:0-5748 GCA_964385575.1 uncultured Lachnospiraceae bacterium
CGCCCAGCCGCTGCATGCTCTCCGGGTCCGGGCCGATGAACACGACCCCGTTCTGCCGGCAAAGTTCCGCGAAATGCGGGTTCTCCGACAAAAATCCGTAGCCCGGGTGGATGGCCTGCGCCCCCGCGAGGACCGCTGCGCTGATGATGCGCTCCTCCTGCAGGTAGCTTTCCGACGCCTCCGGCCCGCCGATGCAGTAGCTTTCATCCGCCAGCGCCACGTGGAGCGCGTCCCGGTCGGCCTCGGAGTACACCGCGACCGTCTGTATGCCCATCTCCTTGCACGCACGGATAATACGGACCGCGATCTCGCCGCGGTTCGCCACCAGTATCTTCGAAAACATCGCTTACGCCTCCGTCAATGCCGCGGTCTTCTTCGTTTCGGCCGCAGGCACGGACCCGGCCGCGGTCGCCTCGGCCGCCGCCGGCGCGTCCGTCACCGCGAACGAGAACTCCGCCGACACGCAGACCTTGCCGCCCACGGTCGCCGTCCCCTTCGCGAAATAAAACGGATCCTTCGCCCGCGTGATCTCGACCCGGGTCTCCATGGTATCGCCGGGGCGCACCGGGTTCCGGAAGCGGACATTGTTCAGGCCCGTGTAGAGCGTGAGCTTTCCCTCCGCGATCTTATCCTGCAGCAGTACGCAGGCTGACTGCGCCAGAATCTCCAGCTGAATCACGCCTGGCATGATCGGCTGTCCCGGGAAATGTCCCTGCAGGAAAAACTCATCACCCCGGACCGTGTAATGTCCCACCGAAGCGTCACCGTCCCGCTCGACGTCGTCCAGCAGCAGCATGGGCTCGCGGTGCGGAAGGATGGTTCGGATCTCATCTCTGTTCATGTCAGTTCTCCTATCGTCTGCGGCGCCGTCCGGCCTCATCTGCCGGCCGCCGCATCCGCCATGCGGTCACGCGCGGATCCGGAACAGCTCGGTCCCGTACTCCACGACCTGGCCGTTCGACACGCACACCTGTTCGATCACGCCGGACTGCTCCGCGCGGATCTCGTTCATCAGCTTCATGGCCTCGATGATGCACAGCGTCTGGCCTTCCTCCACGCGGTCGCCCACGGACACGAACGGGTCCGCGTTCTCGGCCGGGGCCGCGTAGAACATACCGACCATCGGCGAGTTCACGCTGGTATAGTCGTGCAGAGCCTCGGCGCTCAATGCCGGCGCCGCAGCATTGCCCGCGCCCTCAGCCGCATCGGCGGTCGTGAGCATGCCGGCGGAGACATTGCCCATCGGCAGCGCACCGGCCTGGGCATTCCCCCAGGCAGACATCGCAGGCTGCGTATAAATGACCTGCGGGGCCGGCTGCGGGCGCTCGAGCTCGACCGTCGCGCCCTTCTCGGTCACCGTCAGACGGCTGATCCCGCAGTCACGCATGATCTCCGCATAGCGGCGGATCTCTTCATCTCTCATCACAGTACCTCCCGCCTTACAGGGTCCGGAAGGCCAGGCAGACATTGTGTCCGCCGAAGCCGAACGAATTCGACAGCGCGAGCGTGGGCTCGGCCTTCACCGCGGTCAGCGGCACGTAGTTCAGATCGCAGACCGGATCCGGCTCGTGCAGGTTGATCGTCGGCGGGATCACCCGGTCGCGCAGCGCCAGCAGGCAGACCAGTGCCTCGACCGCGCCGGCCGCGCCCAGCATGTGACCGGTCATCGACTTCGTCGAGCTGACCAGCGCGTCGTACGCCGCGGGGCCCATGGCCTTCTTGATCGCGGCGGTCTCGGTGCTGTCGTTCATCGGGGTGCCGGTGCCGTGCGCATTGATGTAGACCACGTCGTCCGCCGTGTAGCCGGCCTCGTCCATGGCCTGGCGAATGGCACGCGCGCCGCCCTTGCCCTCGGGGTCTAAGGACGTCATGTGATACGCGTCGCAGGTCGAACCGTAGCCGCAGATCTCACCGTAGATCTTCGCGCCGCGCGCGAGTGCGTGCTCCATCTCCTCGAGCACCAGCACGACCGCTCCCTCGCCGATCACGAACCCGTTCCGGCGCGCGTCGAACGGCAGCGCGCCTGCATTCGGGTCATCCGACTCGGACAATGCCTGCATGTTCGCGAAACCTGCCACCGACAGGGGGCAGACCGCCGCCTCCGTGCCGCCGGAGAGCACCGCGTCCGCATAGCCGTGGCGGATCAGCCTGACGGCCTCGCCGATGGCGTTGCTCCCGGAGGCGCACGCCGTCACGGCCGGCATGGCCGGGCCCTGGCAATTATGGCGAATGGCCAGCGTTCCGGCCGCCATGTTCGCGATCATCATCGGGACAAACAGCGCACTGACCCGGTGCGGGCCGCGCTCCATCAGTTTTTTGTGCTCGGTCTCCAGCGTCTGGATGCCGCCGATACCCGCGCCCAGGTACACCCCGAAGCGCTCCGGATCGACCGCACCGTCAATGCCGCTGTCCTCCACAGCCTGCGCAGCCGCCGCCACCGCAAACTGCGTGTAGCGGTCCGCGCGCACCGAGTCCACTTTCTTCATGTAATCCAGCGGATCGAAGTCCTTGACCTCGCCCGCCAGCGTAGCTTTAAAGCCCGTCGTATCAAATGCCGTGATCTTCGTGATGCCGTTCTTTCCGGCGATCAGGTTCGCCCACATCTCATCGACCGAATTGCCGACCGGGGTGATCGCACCGGCACCGGTGACCACGACTCTTCTTTCGAATTCCATAGCTGTTCTCCTTACATCGCGATGCCGCCGTCCACGCGCAGCACTTCGCCCGTGATATACTCCGCCTCTGCCAGGAAGCGCACCGCCTTCGCGATGTCCTCCGGCACGCCCAGGCGGCCCAGCGGGATCTGCGCGAGCAGCGGCTCGGCGTCCAGGTCCTGCGTCATCTCCGTGGCAATGAAGCCCGGCGCGACCGCATTGCAGCGGATACCGCGCGACGCGTACTCTTTCGCGATCGTTTTCGTCATACCGATCAGTCCGGCCTTCGCCGCGGCGTAGTTGGCCTGGCCGGCATTGCCCATCAGGCCCACGACCGAACTCGTGTTCACGATGCTGCCTTCCTTCGCGCGGAGGAACAGCGGCAGCATGGCCTGCGTCATCAGGAACGCGCCCTTCAGGTTCGTCGCGATGACCGCGTCAAAATCCGCTTCCTTCATGGTCATGACCAGGGTGTCGCGGGTGATGCCGGCGTTGTTCACCAGCACATGCACCGCGCCGAAATCCTTCCGGATCTGCCCCACGGTCTCCTTCACCGCGGCGCTGTCGGACACGTCGCAGAGGTAGGCGTTTGCCTCGACCCCCAGCGCGCGGCAGGCCTCGCAGACCTCCTCCACCAGCTCGATCCGCGACGCGCAGATCGCGGCAATGTTATATCCGGCGTGCGCCAGCTCCAGCGCCTCGGCCTTTCCGATGCCCCGGGACGCGCCCGTGACGACGGCTGTCTTTCTCTCACTCATGATTTTCCTCCTCGAGCGCCTCCGCGTACGTCATTGCGGTCACGCTCCGGTCGATCTTGCGGATCATGTTCGTCAGCGTCTTTCCGGGACCGATCTCAATGAAGCGGTCCGCGCCGCGCGCGATCATGTTCCGGATCAGCTCCTCCCAGCGCACAGGGCTTTCGATCTGCCGTGCGAGCAGGTCGGGGAAAGCCCCCTGCGGTCCGGCCGCACCGGCATCCTCCCCATAGGGCAATGCCGTCACATCCGACCACACCTGCACCGCGGGCTCCTGAAACGCCGCCTGCGCCAGTTCCGCGCGAAACGCCTCCGCCGCCGGGGTCATGTAGGGCGAGTGGAACGCGCCCGCCACCTTCAGCGGGATCACGCGGCCGCCCGCCTGCTTCACCGCCTCGGAGAGCGCCTCCGCCTGCCCGGCGTCGCCGGACACCGTGATCTGGCCGGGGCAGTTGAAGTTCACGGGCCAGACATTTTCCAGGCCGGCGCACACCGCGCGGACCTGCTCCGGCTCCAGCTTCAGGACCGCCGCCATGAACGTGTCATGGCGATCCGCCTCCGCCTGCATCAGCGCGCCGCGCCGGCAGACCAGACGGAACCCGTCCTCCTGACTCACCGCGCCCGCAAACGTGCAGGCTGCGACCTCGCCGAGCGAGAAGCCCGCAGCCATATCCGGCGCGATGCCCCGCGCCCGCAGCGTCTCCGCGGCCGCCAGCTCCATCGCGAACAGGCAGGGCTGCGCCACGTCCGTGCGGGTGAGCTCCTCCTCGGGGGCACCGAAACATTGCCCAGAAGTCCCCGGACGGAGCCGGTCGCACAGGTCATACACGTCCCGCGCTGCCCCGCCGGCCTCATACAGGTCCTGTCCCATGCCGGGGCGCTGGTCGCCCTGGCCGGAAAATACGAAGACGGTCTGTCCCATCATCGTCCTCCTTCGACCGAACGGTCCGTCTGGCAGCCGCCCTCGGCCACATCGTCCGCGCCGGACGCCGCGCCGACCATTGCCGCCGCGCCGCGCAGAACGTTCTCCGCCTCGGTGACCACCTCGCAGATGATCTCCGCAGCAGGCTGCTCACGGTTCACAAGCCCCGCGATCTGACCGGCCAGGAAGCAGCCGTGCTCGGCATCGCCTTCCTTCGCCGCCAGCCGCAGCGCGCCGGTGCCCAGCGCCTCGAGCTCCTCGTCCGGCATGCCGCCGTACTCGGCCTTCTCATAATTGCGCGAGAACGGGGTGCGCAGGCTGCGGACCGCATGGCCTAGACGCTTGCCGGTGACCATCGTGCAGAGGTCGTTCGCCTTCAGGATCTTCTGCTTATAAGTCGGGTGGACCGAGCACTCCTCGGCGCTCAAAAACCGCGTGCCCATCTGAACGCCGCACGCGCCCAGCATCACCGCCGCCGCAAATCCGCGGCCGTCCGCGATGCCGCCCGCCGCGATCACGGGCAATGTCGTCGCCTGGCACACCTGCGGCACCAGCACCATAGTCGTGAGTTCGCCCACGTGGCCGCCGCTCTCGCCGCCCTCCGCGATGAGGGCCGACGCGCCCAGGCGGGTCATCAGCTTCGCCATACCCACCGAAGCCACGACCGGGATCACGCGGATCCCCGCGGCTTTCCAGGCGTCCATGTACTTCCCGGGATTGCCGGCACCCGTCGTCACCACGGCGACGTGCTCCTCGACGACCATCTGCGCGATGTCGTCCGCGAACGGGCTCATCAGCATGATGTTCACGCCGAAGGGCTTGTCCGTGAGCGACCGCGCGATGCGGACCTGCTCGCGGACGTAGTCCGCCGGGGCGTTGCCCGCCGCGACGATGCCCAGGCCGCCGCCCTCGGAGGCGGCCGCCGCGAGCTTCCCGTCGGCGATCCAGGCCATTCCGCCCTGGAAGACCGGGTAGCGGATGCCCAAAAGCTCACAGATCTCAGAACGCATATCCGTCACCTCACGCGATCTTCTCGATGTAAGCGACCAGCTCGCCGACCGTCGCCATCTTCTCTTTCAGCTCGATGGTCTTGCCGATGCGATCCTCGAGGTCCATGGTCAGCTCCACGGTGTCGAGCGAGTCGATGCCCAGCTCGTCGAAGCGGCTCTCTGCGGTGATCTCCGCAGGCTCACAGCCAATGCGGTCCGAGATCAGTTCAGCAATGGTATCAAACATGGTGGTTTCCTCCTTAAACTTCAAATCTTTCTGTTTTCGTTTTCAATTCCGCGTCGGGACTTCCGCGACCGGCCACGGGTCTTTCCCGCCCGGCCGCACAATTTTCCGCGGCGCCGGAACCTGTGCCATCATACCGGCCCGATGCGCCCCGAAAGTTCCGCGGGTGTTCCACGTGCGTTCC
>CAYLPO010000113.1:0-5731 GCA_964385575.1 uncultured Lachnospiraceae bacterium
TCCCGCGCGCGCCGACCGACATCATGGTCGGTGCGTAGGCATCCATGCGGCCGCTGGTCGTGGGGCCGCAGGAGCCGATGGCATGCCCGGGCTTGGCCGGAGTCGGACCCACGTAGTAGATGGTCGCGTCAGCCGGATCAAAGGGCAGGACTTCCGCCGGATCCGGCGGAGTCCCGTCCGGGCCTTCCGCCTCGGCTTTCGCCTGCGCGGCCGCCAGCGCCTCGCACATGCGCTTGTGCCCCGCATCCCGCGAGGTGTAAATGACGCCCGACAGCAGCACGCGGTCGCCCGCCTGCAGCGTGTCCGCGAGTTCCGCAGTCAGGGGCAGGGTAATCTTCTTCGCGGCCGGTGTGCCCGCGTTCTGGGTCTCAATCACGCTCATGAGATCACCTCCGTCTTATGCCTGGTCACGTGGCAGTTGATGTTCACCGCGCACGGCATGCCCGCGATATGCGTGGGCAATGTCTCGATATTCACCGCCAGCGCGGTCGTCCGCCCGCCGAGGCCCTGGGGTCCGATGCCGGTGGCGTTGATCTTTGCCAGCATCTCGTCTTCCAGCTCCGCATAGAACGGATCCGGATGGTGTGTGCCCAGCTCGCGCAGCAACGCCTTCTTTGCCAGCAGCGCGCACTTGTCAAACGTGCCGCCGATTCCGACGCCCACCACCATGGGCGGGCAGGGATTCGGACCTGCATCGTTCACGACTTTCAGGATAAAGTCCTTAATGCCCTGCAGGCCGGCCGAGGGTTTGAACATGGCGATCTGACTCATGTTCTCCGAACCGAAGCCCTTCGGCGCCACCGTCACGCGGATCTGATCTCCGGGAACGATCTCGGTCGTGAGCATGGCCGGGGTGTTATCCCCGGTGTTTCCGCGGCGCACGGGATCTCCGACCACCGACTTTCGTAGGTAGCCCTTCTCATAGCCGCGGCGCACGCCTTCATTGACCGCCTCAGTCAGATCCCCGCCCATGATATGCACGTCCTGGCCGATCTCCAGAAAGATCACGGCCATCCCGGTGTCCTGGCAGATGGGCACCCGCTCTTCCGCCGCGATGGCGTAGTTCTCGCGGATGTCCGCCAGGATGCCCTGCGCCACCGGGCCGTCCTCCTCGGCGGAGGCGCGCTCGATGGCACAGCGCACATCTTCAGGCAGGTCATAGTTCGCCTCGATGCAGAGGCGTTCAATAACATCTGTTATTTTATGACAGGATATCTCTTTCATAAGCAATTCGCCAATACTTGTTCTCGTCCGCAGGTCGCGTTCAGGCCTGAAGCCTGATACGCGATCCGCCTTTGGCGGACATGTCCCCGCTCTGCGGGCACATGCCATATCGCTACGGAGAATTCCGATGAATTCTCCTCCGCTCTTAATGCTTCGTACTCTCGTCCACGCCCTCTTCACGGTACGTGTCCGTGCTGGTCCGCGCGCCGATCTGATGATGCTCCAGGTCGCGGAACACATCCCTCACCGACAGCGGTTTATGCCCGGTCAGGTACTCGAAGTCGTTCGTGCAGAAGTTCATCTGCTCATTCCGGATCGCGGTTCCGAACGTCACCATGCCTGCAGAGCAGAACGGGAAGTTCTTCGCGGCCTCGGCCCACTCGCCGTCGGTGTAGCGCGGCACGCCCTTCGAATCGAAGAACGCGAAATTCTCTTCGTCAGTCACGAAGTGATACTTTACGTCATGGCCGGTGACCTCGTTCGCCATGGCAATGAACTCGCTGATCGTATTCGCGGTCGGGCCGGAAATGTAATAGATCCGGTCATTCTCGCCCGCGCCGCACGCCGCGCAGGCTGCCGCCTCCGCACAGTCGTCGCGGCTGACATGCGCCATGTGGCCCTCGCCCATATTGTTCTCGAGAATGCCCGTGGTGTTCACCGCTTCCGAATAGGCCGCGACCATGGCTTCCACATACTGCGAATTCCGCATGATCTTATAATGCATGCTGCTCGCGAAGATCAGGCCCTCCGTGTACTGGTGGTCGAACTTCTCATAGGACTCACAGGCGTCATCGCCCGAACCCACGATGGAGGTGTAGACGATATTCTCGACGCCCGCCGCGACCGCCGCGTCGATGGCGGCCTTGTGCGCATTCCGTCTGCGCTCGCCCACGAACGGCATCGAGATGAACAGGATGGTCTTTCCGCCCTCAAAGGCCTTCACGAGCCCGGCCGGGTCGTTATAGTCCGCCAGACGGACCTCGATCCCCTGGTCAATGAAATCCTGCACCGGCTCCAGTCTGGGCGCGGTGAAAATGAGCTGTTCCTTCGGCACTTTCGTCAATGCGACATTGGCCGCGCGGCGTCCGAAATTCCCGTCGACGCCGGTGATGATGATCTTATCCATGTATTTACTCCTTACTTGATCTTCCCGGTCAGCACATCGCCCAGCTGCATGGCATACGCCAGCGCGCGGCCGTAGCTGTTTCCGTTCAGCAGCAGCGGGTAGTCCACATGGTACATACCGCCCGCGCAGTTGCCGACCGCATAGAGGCCGGGGATGGGCTGCGCGTCCGCGTCGATGACGTTCAGATTCTTATTGATCAGCGCGCCGCCGAAGACGTCCAGCAGCTTCGGACCCCACTTCAGCGCGTAGAACGGACCCTGCTCGACGCTGGTCAGCAGGCGGGTGCGCTTACCGAAATCAACGTCGTCGCCAGAGGCCACGATCTCGTTATAGCGCGCCACGGTCGCCTTCAGGTTCTCCGCGGGAACATCGATCTTCTCGGCCAGCTCTTCCAGCGTGTCCGCGACGAAAGCCGTGCCCTTGTCAATCCAGCCCTGCATGGTCTCCGCCATCTTTTCGCGGTTATAGCTCTCGCCGACCACACTCAGCGGCATCATACCCTGGCCGCCCAGCTCGCCGAAGCGCTCACCGATCTCGTCCAGGTACTTGCTGTCGAGAATGGAGTAGGCCCACTCTCCGCCCGGCTGCATCAGGACGCGGACGGACTTCGCCTGCATCCAGGTGTCTTCGTTCATGAAGCGGTTGCCCTGCTGGTTCACGTGCAGGAAGAAGCCCTGATAGCCGGTGCCCGACAGCGTGTGGATGGTCGGAGCCCACTCCATGTTATCGAGGGCCGCACCGGCCCAGTAGAGCATCTTCTGTCCGTCGCCGGTGTTGCCCGGGCGCGGATACTTATCCTTCGTGCGCGCGCCGATGGGGCAGAACGCCTCGAGCATCTCGGGGTCCTCGCTGCAGTCGCCGCATGCCACGACCACGGCCTTCGTGCCCTGGTAGCGGCGCATCTTTCCGTCGGTGCACTTCGCGATGCAGCCGGTCACGCGGCCGGTCTCATCCTTCTCCAGATACAGCGCTGCGGTGTCGCGGATCACCTGACCGCCCTTGTCCAGAAGCTCGGTCTGCAGGATGTCGCAGGCCAGCCAGCCGCCCCACCACTGCTTATACTTCTTCACATTCTTCTTCTGGAAGATGTGATGCGTGCAGGGATACTCCTGAAAGACCGGGCCTTTATACGCTTCATATACGCCCACGTCCAGGTTCTCCTCGCCCGCGATATCCAGCATCCAGTGGAAGCCTTCGGCGCTGCGGTTGATGAAGATCCAAAGCAGATCTTCCTGCACGCGGCTGCCGCTCATCTTCATCCAGTCCGCCGCCAGGATCTTCTTATCCACAGGCGGGACGCCCTCGCGCTCCATGATGCGGCTGTTCACGGCCGCGATCTGGCCGGCGAGTGCGAACAGGTTCTTATTCTTATCCAGCACGGTCACCTGCAGGCCCATATCCGCGCAGCGAGCGCCGGACGCCAGGCCGCTGATGCCGCCGCCGAGGATCAGGACCTCGGTGGTCACGGTCTCGGCGATATCTGCCTCCGGAACGGCTGCGGGCGGGGTCTCCCAGCTGTAGCCCTTCTTGGGGGACTGATTCGAATAAATCTTCATTTTCAGATCCTGGGACATGGTGGTTCTCCTTTCTTCCATTTACAATTTTGTCAAGTGCACATGATGTGCAGCGAATCAGCGCGATGTCATTAAGGTCATGTGGGAGTTCGTCAAAATTACGCTTCTTTGATTATACACGAAAGAGATATTTCAGGCACCTGAATCCCGGTTCGGAAATGGAAAAAGAGAGGAATTTCGGCCTGACTATCATAATTATGATTTCTAGCCGAAAAGCAACCCCAAAAATCCACAACTATATTTACGTAACATCATTATTATGGCTTTATTTGGCATCTCGGGTTTCCATAATATCTTTTATGTTCTTGTTATTTGGGGGAATATGCTCTAAATCAGGATCAAAGTTAGGCCTGAAGATTAATTCCCTTATTACAGGCCGAACTTTTGTCAAAAGTGTGCAGAAAAAGGGGGATAGCCGACCAAATCCCCCTTCTCCGCAAACATGCCCCCGCATCTGCGGGGGCATGCTATCAACTACTTCACTTTAAGGTCGCGCTCGAACTTGTGGTTCGAGCCGCGATCCGGCTCCGCCGGACATGTCCCTGCTGCGCAGGCACATGCCAGTTTGAATAAGAAAATCCCGATGGATTTTCGTATTCTACCTTCAACGTCATCAACAGCTCGCCCGCATTCACCTGCGTATTCGCGGACGCATACACCTGATCGACGATACCGGACATCCGGGCCACCACGGAAGTCTCCATCTTCATGGCTTCCACGACCGCCAGGACCTGGTTCTCTTCGACCTTGTCGCCGGGCTTGACATTGATCTTCGTGACCATGCCGGGGATCGACGCGCCGACCTGGCTCTTATCCTCAGGATCCGCCAGGACCACAGCCTTGCCCTTCACCTCAGCATTCTTATCCGGGACCGTGACCTCGCGGCGCTGACCGTTCAGCTCGAAGTTCACGGTACGGGTGCCGTCGTCGTGGCGGTCGCCCAGACCCAGGTAACGGATGACGAGTGTCTTACCGTCTTCGATGTTGATCTTATTCGTCTCACCCATCGCCAAACCGTTGAAGAACACGTGGCTGCCCATCCGCATGATGTAGCCGTACTCCTGACGGTGCTTGCAGAAGTCCAGATATACCTTCGGGAACAGCGCGTAGGACAGGATCTCCTTCATCCGGATCTGTTCGGGCTTCAGGTAGCCGAAGTCTTCCAGTTCCTTCCTCAGCGCCTCGAAATCGACGTCTTCAAGCAGCTCGCCGGGACGGCAGGTGATCGGCTCTTCGCCCTTCAGGACGACTTCCTGCAGGCCCTCGGGCTTGAAGCCCCATGCGGGCTGGCCCATCATGCCCTTGAAGTAGCTGACCACGGAGTCCGGGAACGCCAGCGCCTTGCCGCGCTCGATGATGTTCTCCGGCGTCAGGTCGTTCTGCACCATGAAGATTGCGAGATCGCCGACCATCTTCGAGGAAGGCGTAACCTTGACGAGGTCGCCGAGCATGTCGTTGACCGTCTTGTACATCTCCTTCACTTCCTCGAAACGGCTGCCCAGACCCAGGGACACGACCTGCGGATACAGGTTCGTGTACTGGCCGCCGGGGATCTCGTAACGGTAGATCTCGGTGGTCGGGGTCTTCAGGCCCTGATCGAAGTTCGCGTAGCGCAGACGGACATCCGCCCAGTAGTTATCCAGTCTCTGGACCTCGCCGAGGTCGAGCCCGGTGTCGCGCTCCTGGCCTTCCAGCGCGGCCACGACCGCCGACAGCGACGGCTGGCTGGTCAGACTGGACAGGGACTGCGTGGCGCAGTCGACGATGTCGACGCCCGCCTCCGCGGCCATCAGCAGCGTCGCGACCT
>CAYLPO010000114.1:0-5698 GCA_964385575.1 uncultured Lachnospiraceae bacterium
AGCCCTGCACGAAAGCGCCTGCAGCCATGATCACTTTCGAATCATAGCCGGGCATATCCCAGGGTTCCGGTGTCACATAGCTGTCGATGGGAGCAGCCGCCTGGATTCCCCTGCAGAAAGAGATCAGTTTTTCCGGGCTTCCCATACGGATATTCTGAATGATATCCGCGCGCGGTTCATCTGGATCCGGGAAGACTTCAAATCCCAGACGACTGTAGATCTTTGAGGCAAATACCGCACCTTTTTCCGCTGCCGCTGTGACAGTCGGTGCCAGAAAGATCCCCTGGAAAAAGGCAGGATTTTGTCCCAGTGAAGCGCCGACTTCTTTCCCGAGTCCGGGAGAACTCAAACGATAAGCCGCGCGTTCAATGCAGGCAGAGGTCCCGACAATATATCCGCCGGATGATGCCAGACCGCCGCCCGGGTTTTTGATCAAGGAGCCGACCGCCATATCCGCTCCGATTTCCACCGGTTCTCTCTCCTCGATAAATTCACCGTAGCAGTTATCGACCATAATGATCACGTCTGGTTTTACGGACCGTACGAATGCAATGAGTTCCGCCAGACGGTCGATGGTCAGAGACGGCCGCGAGGAATAACCCCTCGAACGCTGCATGATCACCATTTTGGTGCGCTCATTGATTCCGTTTCGAACAGCTTCATAGTCAAAGCCGCCGTCCGGCAGCAGATCTGCCTGCGCATAGGTGATTCCCATCTCCGCAAGCGAGCCGGGTGACGGACGGATCCCGATCACCTCTTCCAGCGTATCATAAGGCGCTCCGGTGGCGGAAAAGATCTCGTCTCCGGGCCGCAGCTGGGAGGCGATCGCCACGTTCAGGGCATGGGTCCCGCAGGTGATCTGTGCACGCACAAGTGCATCTTCAGCCTTAAAAATATCCGCGTACACACGTTCCAGTGCGTCGCGTCCTACATCGTTATACCCGTAACCGTTCGTGCCGCGCAGATGCATCTCGCTGATGCGGTTTTTACGCATGGCATTCAGGACTTTCAGCTGGCAATGTTCCGCCACACGGTCGATCTCCCGGAAACGATCCGAAAGTTCCGCCTCGGTTTCATCCGATACTCTCAGGATCCTCGGATCGATCCCAAGTTCTTCATAGATGTTATCATTCTCAAGTCTCATAGGTTCACCTTCAGTTGTTATGATCGATCATCATTACCTTTCACACAGCGTACCAGATAAGCCGTAAGTTCCTCCGGATCCGGATGTTCATTCAACTCGATCCACTGAACATCCCGTTCCCGACGGAACCATGTCAACTGGCGTTTGGCATAATGACGGCTGGCTGTCTGGATCTCTTTTACCGCCTCCTCCAGGGAACAGCCGCCGTCCAGATATGATGCGATCTCTTTATATCCGATTGCCTGCATGGCAGTACCGTCACGGCGCACGCCTGCATCCAACAGCCTGCGCACTTCGCCGACCAGTCCCTCTTCCATCATGAGCTCTACGCGACGGTCGATCCGTTCATACAGCTCTGCGCGCGGCCTGTTTAAGACGAAATAACTGAGATCATATATGCTCTCACGGCTGCGTTCTCTGGCATTGTGTTCGGAGATCGGGATCCCGCTTTGTTCAAAGAATTCGATCGCCCGGATGACTTTTCGGACATTATTCGGATGAATCTGTTCCGCGGATACCGGATCTTTTTTCGCCAGAATCGCATGCAGCGTTTCTGTGCCTTCACGATCTGCGATCTCCTGCAGTTTCCGGCGCAGATCCGGATCTTCACCGTTGCCGGTCAGATCGATATCGTAAATGACAGACTGGATGTAAAACCCTGTTCCGCCTGAAAGGATGGGGATCTTTCCCCGCGCGTGAATGTCTTTGACGGCAGCCTTGGCCATGCTTTGAAAACGAAAAAGATCAAAATCCTCAGAGGGATCCAATACCGAGATAAGGTGATGCGGGACCCCTTCCGTCTCTTCTTCCCGGACTTTGGCGGAACCGATATCCATGCCCCGATAGACCTGGACGGAATCCGCACTTACGATCTCAGCGTCCAGCGCGTGAGCCAAACGGATCGAGAGTGCAGTTTTTCCGACAGCGGTCGGGCCTGTCAACACCACCAGTTTTTTCTTTTCTGCAGTGTTTTCAGTGATCATACGATCCTCTTAAATGCCTTTTCGATCTCCGTACGCGTCATTTCGATCACGGAAGGACGCCCATGCGGGCAATGATACGGATCTTCCAGCTGCAGCATCTCCCGGATCAGGCTTTCCGCTTCCGCAAAAGAAAGGCGGTCATGCGCCTTGACTGCAGCTTTGCATGACATCGTAGCTACCCGATCCCTGATAACAAACAGTTCACTGCCTCTGGGGCCCGGTGCTTCGTCCAGCAGTTCCCGGAGCTGATCCTCCGCCGGGATCGAATACAGGTTTGCGGGTACTCCTCGGACACAAATGTCATTGCCCCCGTACTCTTCGATCTCAAAACCCAGATCATTGAAGAGGCTTTCCTGGGCACGGAAATTATCACGTTCCAGCGCGGTCAGTGAAAGGATCATGGGAGGGTCGATCCGCTGCGTAGTGACACGGTCCTCCGCAAAACTCTTCATGATACGTTCATACCAGACCTTTTCGTGTGCCGCATGCTGGTCGATCATCAGAAAACGGTCCTGATACTGACAAAGCCAGTAGGTGTGAAAGATCTGACCGACGAGCCGGAACGTTCCGTACAGATCTTCGTTTTCGCCCTCCGGCAGAGCTTCCGGGAGCGATGCGATGGGAAGCTGTTCCACGTCAAAGACCGCAGGTTCCGCAACGCGATCGGGTTCTGGAGAGACGATCTGCTCCAGTTCAGAGCGGAACGGATCCAAGGCAGGTTCGGAATGCAGTGTCTCCGTATAGTGCTTTTCAAACGGCTCAGGAGGAAGCTGTGTGGTTTTCGGCTGCGTCTCTGCGTATTTCGCGGCGGCCGGCTGCATGACCTCTTCTTCTTTCTGGCCGTTTACGTATACTTCGGCCGAAGAAGGCTTGAATTTCGGCTCAGGCAGGATGAGATCCGGCACTTTGTTTGCGTGTTTTAAAGCATCGGTAAGGACATCACAGATCCATGCGGAGACCTCTTCCCGGTTCCGCAGGCGCAGCTCCATCTTCGAGGGATGGACATTCACATCCAGAAGTTCGGGAGCCATCTCGAAATACAGTGCCGTAAATGGAAACCGGTGCTGCATCATATAAGACCGGTAAGCTTCTTCGATCGAACTGCCGATCTCCGATGATCTGATATAACGGCCGTTAATATAATAATTCTCAAATGCGCGGGAACCGCGGCTGATCACCGGTTTCCCGATGAAACCGGTCAGACGGATCCATTCGCGTTCCGCTTCGATCGGAATCAGACTCTTTTCGATCTCGCGGCCGTAGACGCGATAGATCAGCTCACGCACATCGCCGTTTCCGGTGGTAAACAATTTTTCCGAGCCGTTCACACGATACCGGAAGCTGATATCCGGCCGAGACATGGCCATCTGTTCCATCAGATCACTGATGTAGCTGGCTTCTGTCTGCGGGGTACGCAGGAATTTTCTGCGCACGGGTGTGTTATAAAACAGATCACGGATCACAAATGTCGTTCCGTCAGGTGCTCCGACCGGCTCTGTTCCGAGTTCTTCTCCGCCCTCGATCCGGTACAGTGTACCTAAAACGGCTTCAGACATTTTGGTCGTAACCTGAACTTTCGCGACCGCAGCAATGCTCGAGAGCGCCTCGCCGCGAAATCCCAGAGAGCGGATCGTAAGCAGGTCCGCCGCATCGCGGATCTTGCTGGTCGCATGGCGCATGAAAGCCCGGGGCAGATCTTCTTCGGTCATGCCGGAGCCGTTATCCGTCACGCGAATCATATCAATGCCGCCGCCCGTGATCTCCACGGAGACCGCTGTGGCGCCGGCATCGATCGCATTCTCACAAAGTTCTTTTACCACACTTTTCGGGCGGTCGATCACCTCTCCTGCGGCGATGCGGTCGATCGTCTGCGAATCAAGAATATGTATCATAAATAATCCCGAATACTCTCAAACTGTCAGCCTGCAGCCACGGTCTTATCGATCTCTTCGACCAGATCCGCGACGGAGGATGCATATTCCAGAAGCGTCGCCTTCCAGTTGGAGAGGCAGGCACGTCCCTTTTCGGTGATGGAATAGATCTTTCGCGGCGTGTTATTGTCCTCCTCAAACTCCCAGCGGGACACCAGGTATCCGGAAGCCTCCATCCGCTTCAGATAACGATAGACACCGGTCTTGTCCGGACTCGTTCCGTCAAACATGGGGTTATCCTCGAGGTCCCGGATAATCGAGTATCCGTATTTATCCTCGTGGAACAGGCTGATCAGGATCCCGGGCTGGAGCATTTTATCCAGGTTCTTCCCCTTACAAGGGCAGTCCATCTCAATATACATTACAAAAACCTCCCATACCGCTTAAGGTTGCATTAGCAACTGCATGTATCTTACCACTGTCTGAGTATGATAACAACCGGCTGCCGTCACACGGTCTTTCGTGCTGCGGGGAAAAACAGACCGGACGTCAGATTGAATTCGTCCTGATCAGATATTCGAAATCCAGAGGGATCTTTGACTCATCTCCGCGGCGGATATAGTCGAAACCGCATTCGTAAAGCATCTTTCTGCAGCGTCCCATATCCATTCCGCGCCCCTTCGAAGTGTCGGCGCTGTTGTCGCGCGGATTCGCGCCGGATTCGGCCGTGATGATGTTCGAACCGGAAAGATATCCCAGTTCATTGGGCTCATGAAGCCCCATGTAGGCGAGCGTGGGGACCGTCACAGAGGTCAGGGCAATGCAGGCCACGATATGCGCCAGCCGCAGCTCGCTGATCTGACCGCGCTCGGCCAGAGGCGCTCCGGGAACTGCCACGCGCCGCATGGCAGCGTGCTGGTACACGCCCATCTCAACGCCGATGAAGATGTTCTCGACCAGCTCCTCGATGGTGTGCTCGGGACCGATCGGCTCACAGCAGGTATAAAGCTCCAGGCCGGCCTTCTTGGCATTCTCCATGGTCCGGATGCGGTCCTTCGGGTCCAGAGCAGTATCCTCACCCTCGCGCAGCCTGCAGACATGATAAATACCGCTGACGCCGGCGTCATGGATGGCTTTCAATGCTTCATAGTCGGAATCTCCGATGTTGGCCCAGATCTGGGTTGTGGGAGGAGCGATCTTTCTGGCGTGCTCGACGATCTTCAGATAATTATCCAGATCATATTCATGCATGGTCATCAGATAGAGTCCGTAAAGATCTCCGTCTTTGCAGAACTCGGTCATCTTCTGTTCGAGCTCTTCCTCGTCCATCTTTTTCGGTTCAAATTTCGTGTGCAGCTCGCCGAACGTGCAGAATTTGCACTGTCCGGGGCAGGGTTTTACATCCACGCCGATCTGTCCGAGGATGATCGCGGAGTTATCGGTCTTTTTCCGCACGACATCATTGGCAGTAGCACGGATCAACGCAGATTCAAAGCTTTTCTCATCAAAAGAAAGCAGGTAAGCGCAGTCTTCTCTGTTCAGGGCAATGCTGCTGCGTGCTTTATCGAAGATCTTTTCCAGTTTCGGGTCAATATTCATGTTGCGACTATCTCCATTTATAGACAAGTTGCTTTAGTAGACAAAGTCCAAACCATCGGGTGAAAAAAGGATCTTGAAAAGATCCTGATGATACCATCATT
>CAYLPO010000115.1:0-5674 GCA_964385575.1 uncultured Lachnospiraceae bacterium
ACCGTGTCAGGCCGGCCCGCCTCGACGCAGAATTCACGGAGCGAACCTTCAGTCATGCGATCCGCGATATGAAAACGCATCTCCAGGCTGTCCAGCAGCCGCTTCAGCTCTTCCGCCGAGAGGCTGGTGGGGGTTCCGCCGCCGATGTATACCGTGTGCAGTGTGCGGGATTCAAAAAGTCCTGCGACCACATCCATCTCCCGCTCCAGCGCCTCGATATAGCTTCCCGTGCGGCCCTTCCAGGCGTCGATAGGATTCGAGGCGAATGAACAGTAGAGGCAGCGCGTGGGGCAAAACGGAATGCCCGCATACAGGCTGTAGGATGGGACGGGGGTGCCTTCGGCATTGCACGCGCGCGCATAGATTCCCATACCGTCCAGCACCGCATGCTCCAGCTTCGCGATCTCCAGGCTCAGCGCGGTCTTTTCCTCACCGACCAGATAGGTCTCCCGCATGGTCTCGGCGCATGCCTCCTCCGAGGCACCCTCCTCGAGCATCTTCAGGACGATGTTCGTGGGCCGAATCCCGGTCAGCGTCCCCCAGGGAAGCTCGCGGCCGGTGTGCTTTACGAGCGTGCGGTAGAGCTGCCTCTTCAGTTCACGCTTCAGTTCCGTGCGGTCCCCGGCCGGCGCGGTTACTTCCACACGCAGCGGACGCGCACAGCCGCAGGTGCCCAGAAGCAGGATCTCCGCCTCTCCTGCAGGTACGTCGCAGCGGATCCGGAGATCAGCCTCTCGTCCGCTCTCCGGTCCGGTCTCCAGCCCGGCCTCCCGCTCTTCGGCAGACTCCTCTTCCGTCCCGAATAAAAAGCGTATCTCCTCACCGGGATAAAACGAGGTGAGGAGCCCGCGCACATCATATTCAAATGTCGGATCACTCAGATGACAGATCATGTTTCTTCACTCCGGTCAGGCGCCTTCCTCGTAAAAGACCAGCCCTTCCTCCAGCATCTTCAGCGCGCCGCCCTCGACCGTCACCAGCGCCGCACCGCAGTTTTTCAGTGGCTTCCCGGTGCCGCCCCAGGGACCGCCCCAGAAATCTTTCTTATCCGCGGCATGTCCCGCCGCGAGCAGTCCGCGGATCATGGCGCCGTGCGCCGCGACCAGAATCGTCAGATCCTCGCCCTCATGCGGGTAGATCTCTGACTCCAGAAACGAGCTCGCCCGGGCAATGACCTCCTCGATACTCTCCGCGCCCCGCTCGGCGTGATAATGCGCCGGATCGAAGAAAAAGCGCCGGAAGCCCTCGTACTCATCCTTTTCCTTAATGTCCGCCCAGGTCGTTCCCTCGAATTCCCCGAAGCCGATCTCGCGGATGCGGTCATCGAGCACGATCTCCACGCCGTGCCCCGCGCAGAGGATCTCCGCGGTCTCCCGCGCGCGTTTCAGCGGGCTCGCATACACCAGATCGAGCCGGAGGTCCTTCATCCCCTCCGCGCTCAGCCGGGCAATGCGCCGGCCCTCTTCATTTAACGGGATATCGGAACTGCCCTGAATGCGCCGCACATGGTTCCAGTCGGTCTCGCCGTGTCTCAGTAAGTAAACTTGCAGCATGGTTTTATTCAAAGTAGCTCTTATAAAGCCAGATGGAGTTGCGCTCTTTCTCGACGCCCAGTACCGTGTCCTCCTCGTGACCGGGGTAGACCGCGACGTCATCCGGGAGCTTGAACAGCTTCTCGGTGATGGAGTAGTACAGCTGCGCCATGTTTCCGGTCGCCAGGTCCGTGCGGCCGAAATCCGTGGAGAACAGCGTGTCGCCGCTAATCAGGATCTTCTCCGCCTCAAAGTAGTAGCAGACGCTCCCGATGGTATGTCCCGGCGTCGAGATAACTTTCACGGTGAAACCCGCGGCTTCGAACACCATGCCGTCGGATACGAACTCATCCGGCATAACCGTGACGGCGTGGCCGACCTGTGCCGTCGCATTCATCCGCGCGTCGGTGAAGATGGGCAGCTCGTCCTCGGATCCGTAGATGGGGATTCCGCCGCAAAGTTCCTTGAACTCGTTCACCTGAAGGATATGGTCAAAATGACCGTGTGTCAGCAGGATCGCAGCGGGCTTCATGCCGCGGTCGTCCAGAATCTTCTTGATCCGCTCGGGCTGGCTGGCCGGATCGACGATCAGCGCCTCTTTCGCGTCCAGGTTCATGATCAGGTAGCAGTTTGTGCCGATGGGCGGCACCTGCAGGGTTTGAATCTCAAATGCAGGCATGTTAACTCCTTTTTCTATTCAAACAGCGACAGGATCAGTCCCGCCACTAAACTTACATCAGCAAGGTTAAAGTAGATCCAGGTCTTCCGAGGTTTCTTCGGGATGTCCGGCTGCCGGATGAAATCCGTGACGCGGCCGCGCACGATATGTTCCACGGCATTGCCCGCGGCGCCGCCCAGGAACAGTCCCCAGCCGATCCGGCTGACCGCGCCGGCCCGGCGCAGCCTGGGCAATGAAATCAGAAAGTAGACCGTTGCCAGCGCCGCCGGCAGGATCTTCACCAGCATGGGGTGCTCTTTCCCGAGTCCCATGATCATGCCGGGATTCTCCACGCGTTTCAGATGCACGCGTCCGCCCAGGACCGTCTGCGGCAGACGGCCCTCCGCGTCCAGGTCATTCACTTTTTTCTTCGTGAACAAGTCTGCCAGAAACGTGCAGACCGCCGAACACAAAAACAGAATCATGAATACCAGGCCTCCACTTTATGTGCGCCGGGCGCCAGCGGAATGCGGTATTCCTGATCGGGGACGCTGTATGACTCCGCGGGAACCTCCCGGCCGTCTACACGCACCAGAAGCGGCTCCCTGCCGGGGAAGGCCGCATAGCCTTCGGCCTCTGCATGGCCCGCGGGTACTTCCACACTCACCGACGCGTAATGCGCATCCCAGATAAAGTGGTGAAACCGTGCCGGAATGTCCGATGTGAACACGCGCTTCCCGTTTCGGGTCAATGTCGTGACTGCGCCGTCCGAGCAGGCTTCATACACCGCGCCGCGCACCTGCCGCCTGCTCTGGCGGAAAGCTCCGCCGTCCGGCAGGCCGAAGAAGAAACCCGACCAGGGGTCGATTCCGAACTGCTCCGCGGACCAGATGAACGGCAGCAGTGCCGTCCAGCTGTAAAACGGCTGCGAGGTGGGCGTGTCGCGGCCCTCGCCGGTATAGGGATTAAAGTTCTCCCATACCCGGCGCTCCTCTGTCCAATGCTTATAAAAGTATTTCACCGCAGCTTCGGCCAGCCGGTGCGCCTCCGCATCACGGCCGTAACGACGAAGCCCCAGATATGTCCAGTACGTCTGAGGTGCCCAGGTCCGGCCGCGCCAGTAGCGGTTCTCCTTTGCGGAAGGATCCTTGGCGTTGATCGCGATCAGCGGGCACTCCGTGAAATATTCTTCCGGATCGAAAATGTGCACCATACTGCGCTCCAGCTGTGCCTCATCCGCGAGACCTGCGGCCAGCGCATAAAACGAGGTCGGGCTGGTCAGACCGAACTCCCCGGGAGTGCCTTCCGCGTCCGCGAACATCCGGTTTGCGAAGATCCCGTCCTCCTCATTCCAGAGGACTTCGCGGGCCCGCGCACGCCGTGTTTCATACGCCTCCTTCAGTTCTGCGGCCTCATCCGTCCGCCCCAGCAGCTCTGCCAGCTGTGCAGTACACTCGAGATCCAGCAGCTCCAGCGAAGTGATGCCCACGTCATACAGCTGCAGGATACAGGTGTCCGGGTCAAACGCCGCGGTCTCGTACATGGGGCTGTTATCCATGGCGGTCTCATTCTTCGCGCCCAGCTTCATCCCGCGGTAATCGCCGGAGCCGGCCATGGAAGTTCCCAGGCTCATCAGGCCGTCGCCGTGCACGCTGCGCTCGCGCAGGTACCACTCCTGTGCCGCGCGAAGCGACCCGTAGGCCTTCTGCACGCCGGCCAGGTCGCCGGTGTATGCGTAATAGATCAGCAGGGAGTACGCGAAGACCGGAGGCTGGGACCGATCGACCCAGCGCTGGTAGCCGCACAGCAGCCCCGCGAAATTCCCTTCGGCGGTCATCATCGAGAGCGCCAGATCCAGATCCTCTGCCGCCATCTCATAATCACCGGTTGCAGCGTTCATCATCATCTGGTAGCAGGTGTCCGAGAAGAACACATACCAGTCGCCGAACTCCGCGTTCCACTTTTTGGCAATGCAGGTATAGGCGCGGTTCAGCTGCGGACTGAACATGTGATTCCAGTTCATGATCTCGTGGACCGCCCGCGTCATCCCGGGATAGACGGTGCCGTCATCGTCCGGCACTTCCGCCAGGATCTCTGCCTTCAGGGCATCCCAGTCCGCGAACTTCGCGAGGCCTGCCGCAGCCTTCTTCGCCGCGCCTTCCTCACTGTGTGCCTCCGCGATCACCGCGTGGAACTCGTCCGTCTGCTCCAGCGTAAACCGGCAGGAAGCCCATGCACGCTCGGCGGCATCGCGCTCACCGGTCCCCTTGAAGCCCTGGCCTTCCATGCTGCGGCCGACCGCGTCGGATGTGCCCGCGAAGACCACCTCGTAGGGTGAGGGGTCGAAGAGTACCGCCGCGCAGTAATCCCCGTTCTTTCCTTTCAGGGAGCGCTCAGCTTTCCGCTCGATGAGCTCCATGACACCCGTGATCCCGGCAGTGCCCGAAGCTGCCGTTCCTGCCCCCTCCATGCCGGCCTCATAGCCGACCGTGAAGAGGACATTGACCCGAAGGCCCCACTCGACGGGCTGCTTCACGCAGCGGATGCGCGCCAGAACCGTCCAGGCGTCTGGCTTCAGATATTCCAGCTCATACTCCGCGGTGGCATGTTCCACGCGAAGCCTGCAGTACCGCCCGCTCTTCTCATGTTCCAGCAGGCGCAGGCTGTCATAGTCCAGGAACTCCCGGTAGGAATTCTCCATGGACGAATAGGTCCCGGGCACCACGGAAAGCCCCGTGACCGGGTTTTTCATGACCGCGAAGTTATACGGGTCCCAGGTATTCCAATACTTGTCAGCAGAGATCATAGTTCTCCTTCGCCTGTGCCGGCTGCGGCACCGGCCGTCACTTCCTGGCTTTCTCGCTGTCTCCCAGACGGAAGCAGTGGATCTTATCCTTCGGCACCTCCAGCTTCAAATACATGCCGGGGCGCAGTCCCTCCGCGCGGGTGTTGATGCAGGCGATCGTGATGTCATCCTCGCCCATCTTTGCGCTGATGCGGCACACCTCACCGGTGAAGACCACCGTCTCGATTTTCGCGACCGCAGTGGGGACCGGCTCTGCGGCCTGATCCATCGCAGCACGTGCGGCCCAGGCGGCCTCCTCCTCGATCTGCTCGAACTCAATGTGCTCGCCGCGGATCGCCAGGCAGATATCCTCGTTGTCCTCCTCGATGCCCGCCGGCGGAATCACCGGGAAGCACCAGCCGTCGCCGACCGCAAACGCCTTGCCGTTCTCGAAGTCGAGTCTGGCATCCAGCGTGTTCGCCTTCCCCAGGAAATCCGAGGAATACAACGAAATGGGGTGGTTATAGATCTGTTCGGGCGTGTCCATCTGCTCGATCCGGCCTTTATGCATCAGCAGTATCTCGTCGGACATCGTCATGGCTTCTTCCTGATCATGCGTGACAAAGACGGTCGTTATGCCGACCTCCTGCTGGATGCGGCGGATCTCGTACTGCATCTCGCCGCGGATCTTCCGGTCGA
>CAYLPO010000116.1:0-5640 GCA_964385575.1 uncultured Lachnospiraceae bacterium
CGCAAGCCCGATCGTTCTCGCTGTAGCACAGGGTCTGATGTACGGCGGACTTTGTCGAAGGGCGGCATGCAGAGCCAGTTCTCGATCGTCGGAAAAGAGACCATGCTCTGCGCGCAGAAAGCGCCCGAGGATTATAAGGATCTGCTGGTCCGCATCGCGGGTTACAGCGCATACTTCGTGGAGCTGTCCACGGAGCTGCAGAATGACCTGATCGGCCGGACGGAGCTGACTTTCGGGTAAATAATTCTCTCTTGATCCGCAACACTTTGCGCTCCCCGTAAACTGAGGAGCGCATTTTTTGTTTCTCTGCTCATGGCGAGTGAGACGAAAACTGGGTTTTTACTCTTTTCGTCCCACAGAATCGCCGTTTATTTCGCTAAAATGGGGGAAGTAACCAGACCGAAAGATCAAAAATGTTATGTTTTATGGGTAATCGCGGCGCGTTCTTTGACATCACCGGCGAATTGTGAAGTATAGATGGGAAAAAGATAGGACGAAACCGGCAAAAATAGCAGTTTCGTCCTATCTGAAATCAAAAAACATGAAAAAATGCGCTCCTCGAAGCTCTCCTCTCGCTCAGAACTGCTCTTCCTCCGTCACGCACTCGCGCTTGATCTTCCCGACCAGATACTGCAGACCGTCGATGACGCGCGGGCGGATATCCCCGCCGATCAGCACCTGCATGATCGTATCACCAGGCTCCAGCTCTCCGCTGTTCAGCCACACACGGACAAAAAAGATTCCGTCCATCCGCAGCGTCTCTGCGATCGCGGCCTCGACGCCGGCCTCGTCGTAGGAAAAGTGCATCCCGGTCACGGGCTTCGTGTCTTCCGCGCCCTCGCGCACCAGTGCCTTCGCAGTACTCCGGAACACTCCCGTGTGCGTCAGATACCTGCCGACATTCTTAGCCTGTGGGTCCTTCTTCGCCTCCGCAAGCCACGCGTCCTCGGACGGACAGGCCTGCGATGTGATCAGATATTGACTCATGTTACGCCTCCTTAGCCGGTTCTGCCGGCCGCGTCATTAGCCGGCTTCGCCGGCCTCGTCACTCCACGCTCCCCGCCATCCGGTCAAGCTCGCCGAGCGTCATTTCGCCCCAGCTGTAATTGCTGAGATAGCTTCCGTTAAACAGACTCTCCGCGCCCTCGCCGCCGGCCAGATACTGATACAGGTCGCAGGTGACTTTTTCAGTCACCAGCCGGCGCTTGCCGTTCACGTACTCGACCACGTCGGAGATCCCGTACTCCTCAAGCAGGTTCTTCAGCCTTAATGCCACCTTGCGGTAGCGTGCCAGCACCACGGTGCTTGCGGGCTCGTCCTCCCAAAGCGTCGCGATGGCCTCATCCGAAGAGATGTACCCGCCGCGGCGATCCGTCAGCAGCGCGAAGAGTTCCTTCGCTTTTTCGTTTTTAAACAGGATGGGCTTTCCGTCCACAAATACATCGAAATACCCGAACGTACGGATAAACACATGCGGAGCCGCGCCCGAAGCATTGCCGGAAACAACACCCGCACCTGTTCCTTCGGTCTGAACCGCCGTTGAAGCACCGGAGGCACTCCCGATCATAACCGGTGCGGCATCCGTCCCCGCTCCGGCAGACGCGGGATCCAGACTGTACAGCACGACATAGCGCGGCGCGGTATCTCCGTTTTGGCCGGAGCACATCGCGCGGATGCGCTTTCGCTCGCCGCTCTGAACGTCCGTATAGGTGAACTCCGCCTCGCCGGTCGCGAACAGCTTCTCGTACTCCTCGTAGGGCACACCGGTCCCCGCGACAAACTCCCGGATGGTCCGGCGCTTCTTCGTCAGGCGGCTCCAGGCTTCGGGGCTGTAGCCGAAAAACGCGTAGGCGTTATCACTCGCATAGAGCGGACGGACCATATCCCCGGTCACCTCGAACGCAACGACATCGTCCGTAAAGCGCTTCACGAGCTCAGTCATGTTCTCATTCATCCCTTTCAGGGACGAATTCTCGCTCTGCAGCGCGGCGGTCACATCTTTCGGTCCCACATGACGCGCACAGAAATAGGTCGCGGCATCATCTACCGAGAGCAGAATGCCCTGGCAATAGATAACACCCCCGTCCTCCGTGCAGATCTTAAACCGCGTGCGCGGCGGCAGGCCGCGCTTTCTCGTATCGCCCTTGAGCACATAGCGGTCCAAAAACCCGCGGACCCGCCCGCGATTCTCCTCCGCCACGGCCGCACGGATCCAGGTCCGGACTGCGTCGTCCGCCTCCATGGGGATCTCAGCCGACAGTGCCTCTGCGCCCGGCAGATTCGCCTTTCGGCAGCGCAGCGTGCGGTCTGCCCGGTCAAACTCGAAAATCAGGTCATACACCCCGATCAATGCCTTCAGATACCGGTCGGACTTCTCCTCCCGCTGCGCGCGGTGATGGTCTGTCACATCGAAGCAGCTGCAGACGAACTCGGGGCTCCGGACAATGCTCCCGTCCGCCGCCTCCGCGGCCTCCCGCAGCTCCACGCGCCCGAACAGCCGGATCTTCGACCCGTCCGCACAGACGACCGCGACCTCGCCGACCGCGGGCCGCCCGGTGCGCCGCACCTCTTCCAGCGCGGTCACGAAAAATTCCCGGCTCTCCTGCGCGATCATCAGGAAGACATTGCTCTGATAAAACGCCAGCCGCTCTTCATTCGCCGGATCGATCCGCAGCAGGTCAAGCATGGTCCGGTTCACTGCCGTGACACGCGGCGCGGCATCGCAAGTAAAGCGAAGCAGCCCGCACGGAGCCGCATCGACGGCCTCGCGGAGCTGTTCATTCTCCCTCTGCAGTGCCTGCAGAATGTCGTTTTCGTTCTCTTTTTTCATAATGGTTCCTCAGGCGTGCAATGTAACACCGATTGCGCCCCGTGTCAATGTTCGCCACGCCGAAGTCCGCCCGTCTGCGGTCTTGCTGCCGCTCACCCCCGTCCGATCCTCCGGAACCGCTCATAACGCTTCTCCAAAAGCTCCGGGTCCGCGGAAAGCTCCGCGACCTGCTCCTCCAGCCGGATCTTCAGCCGCTCGAAAAAAGCCGGCTCACCGATCTTCTCTTCGGAGATGACCTCCTCGATTACCCCGAGCCGCTCCGCATCCTGCGCGGTCAGGCACAGGCTGTCAGCCGCGTCCTCCGCGCGTGCGGCGTCATGCCAGAGGATGCTCGCGCAGCCCTCCGGGGAAATGACGGAATACACCGCATTCTCCAGCATCCACACGCGGTCCGCTACGCAGAGTGCCAGCGCCCCGCCGCTGCCGCCCTCGCCGATCACGATCGACACGATGGGCACGCAGAGTGTCGAGAGCTCCATAAGATTTTCCGCGATCGCCTGGCCCTGCCCGCGTTCTTCGGCTTCACTGCCGCAGAACGCGCCGGAGGTATCCACGAAACAGATCACCGGCCGACCGAATTTCTCCGCCTGCTTCATCAGGCGCAGCGCCTTGCGGTAACCTTCCGGAGACGGCGCCCCGAAATTCCGGTACGCCCGCTCCTTCGCGCTGTGGCCCTTCTCGATCGCGATCACGGTCACCGGCCGGTCCTCCAGGTACGCGATCCCGCCGATCACGGCCGGGTCGTCCCCGTAGCGCCGGTCGCCGTGCATCTCCGCGAAACCCGTGAAGATCCCGCGGATGTAGTCGCTTCCGGTGGGCCGCTCGTTGCCGCGGGCGGTCATGACTTTTTCATATGCGTTCAATGACATGTTTTGTCTCCTGCTCTCTGCCTTTTGATCATTCCGTTTCCGCCGAGCCGAATCATTGCCCTGCGGTTCACTCCGCGTGCATCGCCAACAGCGCCGCGAGCGCGCCCCGCTGCCGCTTCCGGGGGATGATGCAGTCGATAAAGCCGTGCCGCAGCACGAACTCCGCGGTCTGGAAGCCCTTCGGCAGGGCCTTCCGCGTGGTCTGCTCGATCACGCGCGCTCCGGCGAACCCCACGGTCGCCCCGGGCTCTGCCGCGATGATATCCGCTTCCATCCCGAAGCTGGCGGTCACGCCGCCGGTCGTCGGGTCCGTCAGCACGGCAATATAGAGCAGCCCCGCGTCGCTGTGCTGTTTCACGGCCGCGCTGGTCTTCGCCATCTGCATCAGCGAGACCAGTCCCTCCTGCATCCGGGCGCCGCCGGACACCAGAAAGCCCACGACCGGCATCCGCGCGCGGGTCGCGTACTCGAACAGCGCGGTGATCTTCTCGCCGACCACGCTACCCATGCTGCCCATCATGAACTGCGGTTCCATCGCAAAGAGGCAGACCTCCTGCTTCCGGATCTGCGCGGTCCCGATGATCACGCCCTCGTTCTCGCCGCTGGCGTGCCCCGCGGTCTCGAGCTTCTCCCGGTACCCCGGGAACTGCAGCGGGTCCTCCGTCTCGAGCTCTGCATACAGCTCGTGAAACGAATCCTTGTCCGCGATCAGGCGAATGCGCTGTCTGGCCTTCATCCGGAAATGATGCCCGCAGTCACACACAAGCTTGTCTGCCCAGAGCTGGCTCATGGGAATGTGCTTCCGGCAGTTCGGGCACACCTTCTCGGGCTCGCCGTCATCCTGCTGGACCGCGGCCACGCGGCCGCCTTCCTCCAGCGTATTTTTCGGTTTCAGAAAATGAAACAAATCTGCCATGTTTCTCACCTGTTACCCATAAATGTCAGGTCGTAGCGCCCGCTCACGAAGCGCTCGTCCCCGATGATCCCCAGCTGCTCGGCGATATTCGTCGGGATCCCGTCGATCACCAGCTCGCACAGCGCCGCGCGCATCTTGCGGATGGCCTCCTCGCGGGTACCCGCGCGGACAATGACCTTGCCCAGCATCGCATCATAATACGGCGGATTTTTCGTCCCCTGCACCAGGTACGTGTCGAAGCGCACCTGCGGACCGCCCGGCACGTGGAGCATGGTGAGCTCGCCGCAGCCGGTGGCGTTGACCCGGCACTCGATGGCCGCCCCGTCCAGCCGAATCTGGTCCTGCGTGAACGCCAGCGGAACGCCCGCCGCGATGCGGATCTGCCACTTCACAAGGTCAATGCCGGTCAGCATCTCCGTCACGCAGTGCTCGACCTGCAGCCGCACGTTCATCTCCATGAACCAGAACGTGCCCTCCGTGTCCAGCAGGAATTCCGCGGTGCCCGCGCCGGTGAAGCCGACCTTGCGCACCGCGTCCGCGAGCCGCTCCATCATGGGAGCGCGCATCGCAGGGGTCACGGCCGGCGAGGGCGACTCCTCGATCAGCTTCTGATGGCGGCGCTGCATGGAGCAGTCCCGCTCGCCCAGGCAGACCACATGGCCCTGCTCGTCCGCCAGGATCTGAAATTCCACGTGGCGCGCCGGGAACACGTACTTCTCGATATAGACCGACCCGTCGCCGAACGCCGCCAGCGCCTCGGCCGTCGCCTGCGCGTAGTTCTCCGCGATCTCGGACGGCTCGCGGATCAGCCGGATGCCACGGCCGCCGCCGCCCGCGCTCGCCTTCATCATGACCGGATAACCGATGCGCCCGGCCACTTCTTCCGCTTCCTCCGCGGAGGCCACCGCCTGCGATCCGGGGATCACGAGCAGGCCCGCGCGGTCCATTTCCTCTTTTAAAAGGGCTTTATCGCCCAGCCGCTGCATGCTCTCCGGGTCCGGGCCGATGAACACGACCCCGTTCTG
>CAYLPO010000117.1:0-5624 GCA_964385575.1 uncultured Lachnospiraceae bacterium
GTGCTCGATCTGCGCGGCTCTTCTGCCTTCCTCGATGATCTGCTCGGCCTTCACGCGCGCCTGCTGCGCCAGAGCCTCGCCCTCTTCCTCGATGGCTTTCAGGGTCTCCGTGCGCTTCGCCGCGAGTTCCTTCTCGGCATCTTCCATGCGCTTCTGGTATTCCGCCTCGGTGGCTTCCGCGGCGGCCAGCTTATCCTTCGCCTCCTGATCCATGTTCGCGTAATACTCCTCGCGCTTCGCCATGAAGTTCTTCACGGGCTTATACAGCACGAGATAAAGAATAATAAAGAGGATCGCGAAATTGACCAGGTGCAGCAGGATCTGCTGAATGTCAATATTCAAAGGAATATTCATCTAAACACCTCTTTCCTGACAGGTACATACCCGCATCATCCCTCCGGGGCCGCGCATGAAAACGCATCCCGGAAGAAGAAGCCTCCGAACGCTGCTTACAATACGAATATGATCAGGATCGCGACGATCAGCGCGTAGATGATAGCGGTCTCGATGAAGACCAGGCCGAGCATCATCAGCGTCTGGATGCTGCCCGCAGCCTCAGGCTGACGCGCCACGCCGGACGTGGAGGACTTGATCGCGATGGCCATGGAGACAGCGCCGGCCGCAGCCGCGATGCCCATACCGAAACCGGCCGCGATCGCCTTCGCGCTGATGCCGCTGTCTTCCGCCTCGGCCTCGGTGGTGACGGCCGTGGTCGTATCTGCCGTGTCCTCCGGCGCCGCGAACGACACGACCGAGAACAGCATGATCATGGCGATGATCGCCGCCAGAAAGATACTGAGCTTCTTAAGGGATACTTTCTTCATGGTTTAACCTACCTCCTGCATGGCATTTATTTCTGCGATCGCATCCGTCCCGGCAGCGTCGGCCGCTTCGGTGATCTCTTCGATATTTTTGCTTTTCTTCTGCTTCTTTTTCTTAGGTTTCTTCTCATGCGGATGCGTCGCTTCTCCGAAGAAGAACGTCGTCAGCATGCACAAGACGTATGTCTGCACCAGCGCGTGGATACAGGTGAACAGCACCGCGACGATGACCGGGAGCGCGATACTGAGCATGATGGTGTAGTACACCAGCTCCGTCACGAGCACGCCCGAAAGCATGGCGCCGAACAGTCGGAAGCTCATGGAGATCATGAGCGAGAAATCCTTCAGGACGCTGCCCGCGCCTCTGCCGCCGTTTTTAATGATACCGCCGGCCAGGATCACGAAATAGGACAGGACACCCAGCATGATCGCGCCGTTGATATCGGACAGCGCAGCCGGGAGCGTGATCGAATACCCTTCCGTCGTCACGCCCTGCAGACCGATCAGCTCCATCATCGTACTGATGAAAATGTAGCTTCCCGCCGTAAAGACGTAGGCTCCGATCAGGTGATGGCAGTGCGGGCTGTTCTTCTTCGCAAGGTTGCTGAAGAACCCGACCCAGGTCTCCAGAATGATCTGTCCCTTTCCGGGATGGTCGATGGAGAACTTCGGAATGATGAAGATCCGGCACAGGACCGCGATCACGATCAGAACGCACGATGTGATCATCGCGGAGATGAGACCGGGGTTCACCTGGAAGATTCCGAAGAGCCAGATCTTATTCTCCTCGTGGAGCACGGCGTCCTTCATCATCTCCTTAATGGTCTCATGGCGCACCACGCCGCCGTTTAAACGGAACGAGATGATCAGCGCCACGATGATGAAGGCGATCAGGCAGATGAACAGAACCTTATTTTCTTTAAAGGTCTGTCCGATGCCGCCCCCCTTCTTCTTTTGCTTCTTTTCCTTTGCCATAAGGAAAGCTCCTTTCTGCGAAACCCGCATTTGACAAAGTCCGATTTTAACACTTTCTGAATGGATTACAATGGAAATCCAGCCGTTTTCAAACGGATTTTTCGCAACCGTTTACGACTGCAGATCCATCCACACCGGTCTTCCGTTCACGATGGTCGCCTTCACCTTTCCCATGACCTTCCGGCCGTGGAAAGGAGTGTTCCGGCCCATGGACGCGAACGTATTCTTATCGATGGCGTACTCGGGGCGAGGGTCGAAGATCGTGATGTCCGCCTTCATGCCCTCCGTCAGGGTCCCGCGCTTGATCCCGAGGATCTTCGCGGGGTTCACGGACATCTTCTCCACCATCTGCTCCGGTGTGAGGTAACCGCCCACGACCAGCTCGGTCCAGGTCAGGGGCAATGCCGTCTCCAGACCCACGATGCCAAAAGGCGCCTTTTCGGGGCTCGTGTCCTTCTCTTCGTAGGTGTGCGGTGCGTGGTCCGTAGCGATGACATCGATCGTCCCTTCGCGCAGACCTTCGCGGAGCGCCTCACGGTCCTCGCGCGAGCGCAGCGGCGGGTTCATCTTAAAGTTCGTGTCCGCCGAGTCGATATCCTCGTCGCAGAGCGTAAAGTGATGCGGAGTGACCTCGCAGGTCACATTCGAACCGGCTGCCTTTGCAAGATACACCAGCAGCGTGCTCTCCTTGGTGGAGACGTGGCACAGGTGCAGGTTGGCGCCCGCGGCTTTCGCGAGCACGATATCCCGCGCCGCGACGGTGTCCTCCGCGCAGTTTGGGATGCCCCTGACCCCGTAGCGTTTCGAGGCGATGCCCTCATTAAACACGCCGTCCGCGGCCAGGTCCTTGTCTTCGCAGTGATCCAGCACCGGAAGACCCAGCCCGGCCGCCGTCTTCATGGCCTCGAGGCAGACCGCGGCGTTTTTCACCGAACTGCCGTCCTCGGACACCGCAATGATGCCCTCCTCGAACATGCCCTCGATGTCGGCGACACGCTCGCCTTTCTGGTCGCGGGTCATGGCCCCGACCACCAGCACATGGATCAGCGCTTCCTTATCCGCCTGGCGGATGATGTCGGAGACCGTGTAGGGGTTGTCCGTCACCGGCTTCGTGTTCGGCATGGCGCAGATGGTGGTGAAACCGCCCTTCGCAGCCGCGCGGGCTCCGGTGCGGATGGTCTCTTTATGCGTATATCCGGGCTCACGCAGATGCACGTGCATGTCGATCAGGCCCGGCATGACGTAACAACCGTCGGCGTCGATGACCTTGTCGGGATTTCCCTTCACATCCGGTCCGACCTCCAGGATGCTGTCATCCCGGATGAGCACGTTCATGTAACCCGAGCGGTCATTGGCCGGATCCAGTACATAGCCGTTAACGATCAGAAGATCCACTTGTTTCCTCCTGAAAAAATCCCGGCAGACACCCGAAACCCAGGGCCCCCGCCGGTTGGCAATGATCTCTGTGATCAGAAATCGAACTTGTCACGGAAGTATTCCACAATACCCTCGATGGGGATGCGCTCCTGCTCCATGCTGTCGCGGAAGCGGACGGTCACGCACTTGTCTTCCGCGGACTCAAAGTCGTAAGTCACGCAGAACGGCGTGCCGATCTCATCCTGACGGCGGTAGCGCTTGCCGATGTTTCCGCGGTCGTCGTACTCGCAGTTCCAGTACTTGCTGAGCGTGGCGTAGATCTCGCCGGCACCGTCCGCCAGCTTCTTCGAAAGCGGCAGCACGCCGACCTTCACAGGCGCGATGGCCGGGTGGAAGTGCAGGACCGTGCGCATGTCGCCGCCCTCAAGCTCCTCCTCGTCATAGGCCGAGCACAGGAAGGCCAGAGTAACGCGGTCCGCGCCGAGCGAAGGCTCGATGACGTAAGGCACGTACTTCTCGTTCAGCTCATCGTCGAAGTAGCTCAGGTCCTCGCCCGAGGTATTGATATGCTGGGTCAGGTCGTAGTCCGTGCGGTCCGCGATGCCCCAGAGCTCGCCCCAGCCGAACGGGAACAGGAACTCGATATCCGTGGTGGCCTTCGAATAGAACGCCAGTTCTGCCGGATCATGATCGCGGTACTTCAGCTCCTCATCTTTCAGACCCAGCTTATGCAGCCAATCGATGCAGAACTGCTTCCAGTACGCGAACCACTCCAGATCCGTGCCGGGGCGGCAGAAGAACTCCAGCTCCATCTGCTCGAACTCGCGGGTGCGGAACGTGAAGTTTCCGGGCGTGATCTCGTTCCGGAAGCTCTTTCCGACCTGGGCAATGCCGAACGGCACTTTCTTTCTGGAGGTGCGCTGGACGTTCTTGAAGTTCACGAAGATGCCCTGCGCTGTCTCGGGGCGCAGGTACACGGTGTTCTTCGCGTCCTCGGTCACACCCTGGAAGGTCTTGAACATGAGGTTAAACTGACGGATGTCCGTCCAGTTATGCTTCCCGCAGGTGGGGCAGCAGATCTCATGATCGTCCACGTACTGCTTCATCTGCTCCAGGCTCCATGCCTCGATGGGGTGTTCCTGCGTGATGCCGTTCTCCTCGTCATAGGCCTCGATCAGCTGGTCCGCGCGGAAGCGCTCATGGCATTCCTTGCAGTCCATCAACGGATCCGAGAAGCCGCCCAGATGGCCGGAGGCCACCCAGGTCTGCGAGTTCATCAGAATGGCGCAGTCCACGCCCACGTTATAAGGGCTCTCCTGCACGAACTTCTGCCACCAGGCCTTTTTCACGTTATTCTTCAGCTCCACGCCGAGATTTCCGTAATCCCAGGTGTTCGCGAGACCGCCGTAGATCTCCGATCCGGGGTACACGAAGCCGCGCGACTTAGCCAGAGCTACGATCTTATCCATCGTCTTTTCCAAAGCAATACCTCAGTTCTTTTCGTTTTTCTTGTTCAAGTGTTTCCGAAAATGCCGTCGTTTCAAAGGAAACGGCAAAAACGGCGCAGGGAATACGCCGTATAAAATATCTATAAGATTTTACTCGTTTTGGGTGGTCTTTTCAAGACATTGCCCGATATTTGCGGAAAGTCCGTCAGCCTTCCGCGCCCAGCACACCGGACAGCCCGCGGAAGCACAGGAAGCTCAGGATCTCGGAGATCTCTTCGAGCGTGAGCGAGCGGTCGGAATTGAACCAGTTCTGATAGACGCAGAGCATGCCGCTCAGGGAGTAATCCAGGATCAAATCCACGCGCTCCGGATCCGCCGGAAGCTGTGCCATAACCGCGTCGCGCATGGTCTCCTTCATGGCCGCGACGATCTTTGTGACCAGGCTGAGGTTGCCGCGCATGGACAGCAAGTGGCCGTAGAACTCCAGATCCGTGTTGATGATCGAGGTGAGTTTATTGAAAAACAGATACGGATTCTGCAGTGCCTGACGGATATCCGCGCCGTTCAGGGCGTCACGCAGCGTTTGGACGATGCCGTCCTCGATCTCGTCGACGACCTCATAGATGCCAGCATAATAGTTGTAAAATGTCTTGCGGTTGATGTCCGCGAGCTCCGCGATATCACTGATCGTGATGTCGTTCAGCTCCTTTTCCGTCAGCAGCTTCGCGAAGGCGTTATGGATGGCTTTCTTCGTTTTTACGACTCGGCGGTCAATTTTTTTTACGGTCTCTGGCATGGTACTCCTCATTCTCTGCAACAACTTTTCGGCCGTTTGTTTCTTTTGCCATAATCCGGCCGTTTCTTGTCCATTAATTTTTTCCGAAAAAGATAATAATATACATCTGTGAAAAAATCTATCTGTTTTCATATATAATATGGAAAAAATTATTAGAGACAAATCGTTCGAAAACATTGTATAATATTTTGGCGTATTGACGACTCT
>CAYLPO010000118.1:0-5546 GCA_964385575.1 uncultured Lachnospiraceae bacterium
TCGGAGATCGACACGGCGATCGAGGAACCGATCATCGCAGTGACCTCGGGGGAATTATCCTGATCCACACAGAGAACAAGGTTGTTCAGCAGAACATCGTTCCGGTAGTCCTTCGGGAACAACGGACGCATGGGACGATCAATGACGCGGCTCGTCAGCACGGCATGCTCCGAGGGACGTCCCTCTCTTCTGAGGAAACCGCCGGGAATCTTACCGACCGCATACATCTTCTCCTCATAATCCACGCTCAGCGGGAAGAAATCGATCCCGTCACGAGGTTTCGCGGAAGCGGTCGCAGTGGAAAGCACCACGGTGTCTCCGTAATACATGAGCGCGGCACCGCTCGTCTGAGCCGCAACTCTGCCGATCTCGACCTTCAGGGTCCGACCGGCCAGTTCCATGGTATAAGTCTTAAACATTCAGTACCTCCTGTGGTGAGGCAGGAACCTTCGAAAACACTGAAAAGGCCGCGCATTTCGCGCTTGCCGGCGCGTGAACATCGCCGAGCCGCAGCGTGAGCTTTTCAGTGGTCTCGAAAAGCGTTCCTGCCTGATGGATCATGTCTCCGGACACTGAGATGTCATCCGAAAACACAAACAGACGGGACGCCAAATAAAGCGCCCCGTCCCATAACAACAACTTACTTTCTCAGTCCGAGCTTCGCGATCAGCGCACGATACGCTTCGATATCCCGGTCACGCAGATAGCCCAGCAGGCTTCTTCTCTGACCGACCATCATCAGCAGGCCTCTGCGGGAGTGATGATCTTTCGGGTTCTTCGCGAGGTGCTCGTTCAGGTCATTGATCCGCGCGGTAAGCAGAGCGATCTGGACCTCGGGCGAACCGGTGTCTCCCTCACTCTTGCCATACTCGGCAATGATCTGAGCCTTCATCTCTTTCGTGATCATAGTGCGTCTCCTTTCTTCAGGAATCTCCCTGATACTGACCCGCAGCCCGGCAAGAGGTCGGAGTGTCCGTCTTACTGCGCCGCAGGCGAAATACTTAGTCTCCGTCCTACAGACAGAAACCTGAAAGATATTATCACACGGCCTATCTCTTGTAAAGTGCTTTTTCCGTGCACTTCACAAATATCTCCCAAATATCAGGCCGCCTCCAGTTTCGACGCGTCCTCCTGCTTGATCTTCTTGCGGACGATCACGATAAACGCGATCGTAAAGCAGGCGGCAGCGGTCGCCCAGGTGATGGGATACACGAACGCCAGCGAGCGGACGGTATGGAATGTGGTCGAAAACACCCGCAGCAGCGTGATCCGCAGCGCGCAGATATTCGCAATGATGATGATCATCGAGGTAATCGAATAACCCATGGCACGCACGCTTCCGCCGAAACCTTCCAGGAATACGTAGATCCAGTAGAAGGGGAACGAGACCATGGCCAGCGTCAGCGCCACCTCCACGACCGAGGCGTCCTTCATGAAGAACGTAAACACCGCATTCGGGAAGGCCAGAATAATGCCGGCGATCGCAAGCGTGACCACCACGCCGATCGCAAGGATCATCGCGGTACCCTTCCGCATGCGTCGGAACTGTCCGGCGCCGACATTCTGCGCCGAGAACGTAGTCGAAGCATGACCGAACGCCATGATCGGGATATAGATCAGGTTCTCCACCTTATAATAGGTCGAGAAGGCAGAGACCGCGGTCTCGCCGAACGCATTGATGTGGTACTGCACGATCACGTTCGAGAACGTCACGATGATGGACTGTACCGCAGCGGGAATACCGATATAGAGGATCTTCTTCAAGATTTTGGTGTCAATACCAAGCTCCCGCGCGGAGAGGCGGACCAGCATATTCGGCCTGCGCACAAACAAAACCGCCATGATACACGAAACGATATTTGAGAGCACGGTTGCGATGCCCACGCCGGCGATCCCCAGCGGAATAACGATAATGAACAGTGCGTCCCAGATCACGTTTAAGATACCGCAGATCAGAAGGATCAGGAACGGAGTTCTGGAGTCACCGCTGGCGCGCATGCCGCTGGTGCTCATGTTATAAACAATATTAAAGGGAACGCCCGCCATGTAGATCCGCATATACAGAACCGCCTGCGGGATGATGGTCTCCGGCGTATTCAAAAGACGCAGGATCGAAGGCGCCAGGAACAATGCGATCAGCAGCAGAATGATGCCGAAGATAATACCGAACGTAATACCGGTATGAAACGCCTTCTGACTGCGCTCCTTATCTCCCGCGCCGATCGCCTGTCCGATCACGACGCTGGAACCGACCGAAATACCTGTGAAAAAGCCCAGCATGCAGGTGATCAGGGAACTGGAAGCACCTACGGCACCCGCTGCGGTCGAGCTGATAAAGTTTCCTACGTAGATGAAATCAACGGTACTGTAAAGCTGCTGGCAGAGGCTGCCGCCGATCATCGGCAGGATAAACAGGATCATCGGTCCGATTATGGGGCCCTGCGTCATATCGATATTTTTCTTTTTTAACATGCTGCAAATAACTCCTGGATTCTATTTGAAACTCGCGGAAGCCCCGCAGGTCCCCCACGAGAGAATGATCAGTCAAACAGATGGCACGCGATCAAATGTCCCGGATCCACCTCTTTCAATTCGGGCTGCTCTGTCTTGCAGATCTCCATGCAATGCTCGCAGCGGTTCTGGAACGGGCATCCCGGCGGCTTATTCAGCGGAGAGGGGATCTCGGAATCGATACTCTCGATGGGCTTTGTCACATCCATTCCGACGTAGAACAGCGACTCGCCGAGCGCCTTCGTGTAGGGATGCATGTTCTCTCCGCTGCACAGGTCGCGGCCGGGCACGACTTCGACGATATTCCCCAGATACATGATCGCGGTGCGGTGCGACATGTTTCGCACCAGTGAAATGTCATGGCAGATGAAGAGCATCGTGATACCCAGACGTTTCTGCAGATCCACCAGCAGTTCAATAATACTCTTCTGCACCGAAACGTCCAGCGCGGATGTGGCCTCATCGCAGATCAGGATCTCGGGCTCCAGCGCGAGCGACCGGGCAATGCCGACACGCTGCCGCTGACCGCCGGACATGGAGTGCGCATAGCGCTCCGCAAAACTCGCGTCCAAACCCACCATCTCTAAAAGCCGGACGGCGTTATCATACACCTCCGAGCGCTTGATCAGACCGTAGTTCAGAAGCGGCTCACAGATGATATTTTTCACTTTCATACGCGGGCTGAAGGCCTGTGAAGGATCCTGAAACACCATCTGAATATGGCGGTGACCGGCCTTGCCCTTTAATTTTGTAATATTCTCCCCGCGGAACAGGATCTCACCTTCCGTCACGGGCTCCAATTTCGCGATCAAACGGACCAGCGTACTTTTTCCGCAGCCCGACTCGCCGGCCAGTCCCAGGGTCTCTCCCTTAAAGACATCCAGGGTAATATGATCGTTCGCGGTCAGTTCACGCCCCTTCGAGGCCGGGAAACGCTTTGTAACGTCCCTCAGCTGCAGGATCACTTCTCTGTCTTCAGTATTCGACATAAGGCTCTCCTTCCATCGTAGGGATCGCGGCGATCAGATCCTTCGTGTACTGATGCTGCGGGTTAAACATGATCTCGTCTCGGGTGCCTGCCTCCACGATCTCGCCGTTTTTCATAACGACAATGTGATTCGACATATAAGTCGCGACACCCAGGTTATGTGTGACCATGATGATGGATGTCTTCTCCAGTTTCTGGAGTTCCATCATCTGGCGGACGATCTGCGCCTGGATGGTCACGTCCAGAGCACTCGTGGGCTCGTCTGCCAACAAAAGTTTCGGATGAAACGCCAGCGCCATGGCAATACCCACGCGCTGCCGCATACCGCCGGAGAGCTGGAACGGGTAGCTCTGCATAATATTGTCCGCGTCGGGGAGACGTACTTCTTCCAACATCTCCATGGCGCGTTTTTTTGCATCCGCTTTCGAGAGATTCTCATGCAGCCGGATATATTCGACAAACTGCGTACCGATCTTGCGAACCGGATTCAGCATGCTGCCGCTGTCCTGGAAGATCATGGTCATGTCTCTTCCGCGGATCGACAGGAATTCTTTTTCGGACTTTCCGATCAGAGATTCCCCGTCAAACAGAATATCTCCCGAAGTGATCTTTCCGGCCGCGGGAAGCAGTCCCAGGACAGCGCGGATCACGGTCGTCTTTCCGCTTCCGCTCTCTCCGACCAGACACACGACTTCTCCCTCGTTCATCTCGAGGTTGAAGTCCTTCACCACGGGTCTGTCACCATATGCAACTGTAAGATGATCGATCTTTAATAACATATCCGCTCCCCGCTTGTGCGGTTTGATATGAAGTCCGGCAGGCTGCACCCCGGCGAGCCGGGGCACAGCCGTCGTCCTTTCAGTTTTCCGGGAAGGAAAAGCTGTTTGTGAGTGATTACTGAGCCGGAACGATGTCGTTCGTGATCCAGTAGTAGTCAGCAGTACCGTTCGTCACAACGCCGGCCACGTTCTGGCTGTTCACGCTGTTGAAGACGTAGTAGCCGCCCATCAGGTACGCGCCGTCATCCAGCAGGATCTGCTGCATCTGCTCGACGATGCCAGCCGCCTCGTCCGGATCCGCCGTCTGGATCAGCTGATCATACAGAGCGTTATACTCAGCATTGTCATAGTTTCCGTAGTTCGTGCTGCCGGAGTTCGAATCCCACTGATACAGGAAGTTCGAAGGATCGCCGGTCTGCATAACGATCTGGTTCCAGTTCACCAGGTCATACTCGCCGCTCTCGCAGACAGCGACCTGATCATCGGTGAGGTTGTGGACCGCGCCCAGACCGATCTCCTGGATCATCGGAACGAACGCATCAGCCATGATATCCATCTGGCGGGAGGTGTTCGTCACGACATTGATCTCGATGTTCTCGCCGTTCAGCTCACGGATGCCGTCGCCGTCGTTATCGACGATACCGGCCTCATCCAGGATCGCTTCCGCAGCAGCCGGATCATAAGCATAAGGGTTCGCCATGGAAGCGCCGCCGTACTGCTCATAGCTGGGAGCCATGATGGTCCAGCCGTAGACGTAGGAACCGCCGACGGTGACATTGTCGATGGTCTCCATGTCGACCGCAGTCAGAACAGCCTTACGGATGGCTTCATTGCCCAGAACGCCGTCGAAGTTGATCCAGTAGAAACCGTCACGGGCACCGAAAGCCAGGTTCGGCTGGAAACCGGCACTTTCCAGAAGCTGGATATCGCTCATGGAGAGGTTGAACGCCACGTCAGCGCTGCCGTCCTGCATGGCCATGGTGGCCGCGGAGGAGTCTTCCACGTTCATGAACTCAACCTTCTCATAAGGAACATCCTCATAGTAATACTCGTTTCTGACCAGCGAGAAGGAATGGCCTTCGATCACGCTCGCAGCCGCATAGGGACCGGTGCCGATCTCGAACTCTTCGCTCTCCGCCCAGTCAATGATGCCGAACGCCGGGTTCGACAGCGCGCCGGGCACGTTCAGAACGGGGTTGTCAAACGTGAAGGTCACGGTACCCGCAGCATCATCCGCGACCAGGGAAGTCGGACGGATCATGAAATGC
>CAYLPO010000119.1:0-5530 GCA_964385575.1 uncultured Lachnospiraceae bacterium
GAGGCTTCACCGTTTTTTACCATTTTGCACCCGACTACGATCGTCGAATCTTTTTTTGCGCGAAGAGCAGAGACCGGGGTTTCGTCCGGGGTGATCACTTCCGTGGCATTCCGGATCTGAATACGCTCAGACGGATAAGAATAAGCAGAAAGCTCTTTTTGAAGAAGGTCTTCCGGTCCCACCAAAATAATGCGGGCATCGCTTAACTTCGACGCAGCGCGCACCGCTGCCTTCACAGGCTCAGCCGGCGCATAATCTCCGCCCATGGCATCTAAAGCGATCTCTATGATTTGTGTGGTATTCTCAGGCATGACAGCTTCTCCCGTTATCAATTTATTATACAACAAGTTGCGGATGGCCGCACGCGAAAACGCGAATGCCATCCGCAACGTCAGTTCGTACCTCTAAAGAGCCGTGCAAGCAGGAAATCAGTCTTCCTGAGCGATGATCTCGCGCTTGTTATAAGAACCACAGGCCTTGCATACACGATGAGGCATCATAAGAGCGCCGCACTTGCTGCACTTGATCAGATTCACTTCGCCCATTTTCCAGTTCGCTCTGCGGCTGTCTCTTCTCGCCTTAGAAGATTTATTCTTAGGACAGATCGACATGACATCCACCTCCTATCAATCATGAATTTACGCTCAAACACGCACTGCAAAATTATACTTATTCATACCGATATTTGTCAATACTTTTCCGGGTGCTTTTTCCCTGTCTTTTTGCATTTGCGGTTTCGTTCTGTTAAAATGATTTGCATGCGATAACGTTTTACCCGAAAAGAGGGACCCATGTCAAATACGATCTGCGGTGTGACCGCCGAATTCAATCCTTTTCACGAAGGCCATGCGCATCTTTTGCACGAGGCCAGACGCATCACGGGCGCGGATCATGTCATGGTCCTTATGAGCCCGGATTTCGTCCAGCGCGGAGGTCCGGCAATCGACGACAAATATACACGCGCAGCCGCTGCGCTTGATGCCGGCGCAGATTGTGTTTTGGAATTTCCGGTCCGCTTCGCGACTGGTGCTGCGGGGACCTTTGCCCGTGCCGCAGTCACGATCTTTGCCGCAACCGGTCTTGTAAACACGATTTGTTTCGGCAGCGAGGCCGGACATCTCGAGCCGCTGCAGGCACTCTCTTCCTGCCTGGCTGATGAAACCCCTGCTTTTCGCAAAACCATTCAGGAAGCTATGCGTTCCGGCAAGTCTTATCCTGCCGCGATCGAACGCGCTCTGCGTGAACACTTCCCGAACGGGGATGAACTTGCAGACGCCTATGCAGAGCCGAATGACCGCCTCGGGATCGAGTATCTGAACGCTCTGCGTGAACACCCCGGGATCAAGGCATTTACGGTCCCTCTCATCCCCGGAATCCATGCTTCCGACCTGCGGGTCAACCGCTTTGCTTCCGGCAGACGGGGACTTAACGCAAACGACTTCTCCGCTGTTCTTTTCGCGCGGCTGACTGCGGCAGATATTTCCCATTCGAAACTTGAGTCCTCGGAACTCCTTACCCGTTACGAAGATGTCAATGCTGATCTGGCCGCCAGGATCCTTCGAGAAAAAGATCTCCATCCTTCGTTTCAGGAGCTGGCATCCTGTGTGAAGACGAAAGCCTATACCCGGTCCAGGATCGACCGTGCGCTGACACACATCCTCCTGGGGATCCCAGGCGGAACTCGGCCGGATGAAATCCCTTATCTGCGTGTTCTGGGCTTTCGCAGGTCATTCCGATCCGTTCTCGGAAAGCTCTCAGAACAGTTTGCGGGTACATTGATCCTGCGCAGCGATGATCTTTCTCATTTGGACGAGCGCGCTCAGAGTCTGTATCGTCAGGATCTCTACGCATCGGAGCTGTGGCGCGGAATCCGCATGATCAAATATCCGGATGAAGAACGCCGTGAGGAGCGCTCCATGGGCGTGATCGTACGTGATTGACGAAGACTGAAAACTGTCATAATCAGGAAAACTCCCACGCTTTTCGGCGTGGGAGTTTTGCAGAAGAAATCTGAAACAAAACGATTATTTTTTGTCATTCAGATGCGCGTACATCTGTGTGGTCGCGATATCGGAATGACCCATGATCCTCTGAACATCACGCAGATCAGTTCCCTGCTCCACAAGATGCGCAGCAAAGGAATGCCGCAGGGTATGAGGAGTGATATCTCCGTCAATATCCGCACGGACAGCATAATACTTGATCAGCTTCCAGAAGCCCTGCCGGCTCATGCTTTCGCCCGAACAGTTTGTAAACAGGAAATCCACATCGCCGTCGCGGATCATGGTGTCGCGCGAATTCTCAAGATAATTCTGAAGAGCGGTTTTTGTGCGCTCATTAAACTTGAGGTTGCGCTCCTTTCCGGGATCTGTACAGGCCACACTGGACCTCTCCATGTCCACATCATCCATCCGCAGGTTCACGAGCTCGGAGACACGCATACCGGTGCTGTACAAAAGCTCCATCATGGCCTTGTCGCGAAGGCCCTTCGGATTATCCTTTCTAGGCTGGCTGAGAAGACGATCCATCTCCTCCTGAGAAAGGATCTTGGGCATCTTTTTGCTGATCTTCGGAGACTTGAGCCCTGAAGCCACATTCTTCGGAACGATGCCTTTTTTGACCAGATAAACGAAGAATGCCTTGGCCGATGCAATATTTCTGGAGATCGTGGCCGGCGACATGCCGTTTTCTTTCAGCATATCCACGTACTCATTCAGGGCATCCTCGGTAATGTCATTGACATCGGTGATACCTTTCCCCGCCAGAAATGCCGTCATCTTTTTCAGATCTCTCTGATAAGAGACGACTGTGTTCTTCGCCATCTTTTTCACATCGGTAAGATACGTTGAAAAGCTGTCAATAATCTGTTCCATGGTTCCTACTCTCCGCTTTTAAACTGCAATATCAATACTCCGTTTTACAGTTTTGTTTCCTTTTTACTTCGCAAAGTCCGAAACGCGCGATTCCCGGATGACATTTACCTTGATCTGTCCCGGATATTCCATATCGTTCTCGATCTTCTTTGCGATGTCTCGCGCCAAAATGACCATATCGTCGTCATTGATCTGGTCGGGAACGACCATAACGCGAACCTCGCGTCCCGCCTGGATCGCATAGGAGTGATCCACACCGCGGAACGAGTTCGAGATATTTTCAAGCTCTTTCAGGCGCTGTGTATAGGTTTCCAGAGTCTCGCGTCTCGCGCCCGGCCGCGCAGCTGAGATCGCATCCGCTGCCTGCACGATACAGGCGATCAGTGTCTGCGGCTCTACATCACCGTGATGAGCTTCCACAGCGTTAACCACGACGGCATTCTCTTTATATTTCCGGCAGAGATCGACGCCCAGCTGAATATGCGTGCCTTCCACCGAGTGATCGATCGCTTTGCCGATATCATGCAGTAAGCCAGCACGTTTTGCCAACCGTACGTCTTCACCGAATTCCGATGCAAGAAGCCCCGAAAGCTGCGCAACTTCGATAGAATGCTTCAAAACGTTCTGACCGTAGCTGGTACGATAACGCATACGGCCCAGCAGTTTCACGAGTTCTCCGTTGATCCCGTGAACGCCGACCTCCAATACGGCAGCTTCACCCTCTTCTTTAATAGTCTGTTCGACCTCTTTCTGCGCCTTTTCCACCATTTCCTCGATCCGGGCAGGATGGATACGTCCGTCGGAGATCAGCTTTTCAAGCGCGATTCTGGCCACCTCGCGGCGTACCGGATCAAAGGCGCTTAAGACCACCGCTTCCGGGGTATCATCCACGATCAGATCCACACCGGTCAGTGTCTCGAGTGCGCGGATATTCCTTCCCTCACGCCCGATAATACGGCCCTTCATATCGTCATTCGGCAGAGGTACCACGGAGATGGTCGACTCAGCGACATAATCCGCGGCACAGCGCTGAATAGCGGAGATCACATATTCCTTCGCTTCCTTCGCGGCCTCTTCCTTGGCGTAGGCATTCATCTCCTTGATCAGGACGGCCGTATCATGCTTTACATCTTCTTCGACGGACTGCAGCAGGTATTCTTTTGCCTGTTCCGTCGTATATCCGGAGATCTGCTCGAGGCGCTCCAGCTCCTGTTTATGCAGCTCTTCGTACTCCTGATACTTCTTTTTTAAATTCTCTTCCCGGTCCGCCAGAGACTGTTCTCTGCGCTCAAGCTGCTCACTCTTTTTATCCAGGCTTTCCTCTCGGCTCAGGATCCGTTTTTCTAAATGCTGCAGTTCTCTGCGGCGATCACGAGACTCTTTTTCCAGTTCGTTTTTCGCGCGCATGTTCTCTTCTTTCGCTTCCAGAAGAGCTTCACGTTTTTTGCTTTCGGCGGTTCGGATGGCCTCATCAATGATTTCCTTCGAGCGATCCTCCGCTTTTCCGAGTTTGCTTTCATAGCTTTTTTTGCGATAGGCGATCGCTGCAAACCATGCTATGACTGCGGCGGCTACAATGGCTATGATAAGAACCGCGGGGTGAATCGGCGGCATGGCCAGCACCGCGGGAATGATCGGATGCATATTCGGTTTCCTCCTTTATCAAAAAAGCGCATTATACAAAAGAAGCGGTATACCCGCTTCGCGAAAGAAAGGAACGAGCGCTTTTTTCGTTCCGGTCTTTCGATCCCGATATCTGATATGAACATCTATTAAAAGTCATATCTGATCACCGGCTAGCCGGAAAAATCCCTGTATAACGATCACAATATCTGTAACGGCTGAATTTTATTTTAAAAGCATTATATTTTTATGTCAAGACGAGAAGTACCTTTCCCGCATATTTAGAATGCCGGGAAAGGCACATTCAAAGCATGATTATGACCGATGATTTTCAAGGCGAAACTTCATACTCCACAGGCGAATTTACGCCTCTTCTTCTTCACCGTTTCCTTCTTCTTTCATATCATAGAAGCCGTAGATCCGCCTGACTTTTCGCTCAACTTCTTCCATCACTTCCGGATGATCCGCCAGGTAGATCTTGGCGTTTTCACGTCCCTGACCGATTTTCTCTCCTTCATACGAGAACCAGGCACCGCTCTTATCGACAATGTCATTCTGAACCGCCAGATCCAGAATATCCCCTTCCCTGGAGATACCCTTTCCGTACATGATATCAAATTCTGCGTCGCGGAACGGCGGAGCCACCTTATTCTTTACGACCTTCACGCGTGTGCGGTTTCCGATCATCTGTCCGCTGGCTTTCAATGTCTCGATCCGACGAACATCCAGGCGGATCGAGGAGTAGAACTTCAGCGCGCGGCCGCCGGTCGTCGTTTCGGGATTGCCGAACATGACGCCGACCTTTTCACGCAGCTGGTTGATGAAAACCACAATGCAGTTGGATTTGGAGATCACCGCGGTCAGCTTCCGCAGCGCCTGCGACATCAGGCGCGCCTGAAGCCCGACATGCGCGTCTCCCATGTCACCGTCGATCTCCGCCTTCGGCACCAAAGCCGCTACCGAGTCGATGAACACGATATCCAAGGCGCCGGAACGAACCAAAGTCTCGAAGAACTCCAGAGCCTGCTCACCGC
>CAYLPO010000120.1:0-5475 GCA_964385575.1 uncultured Lachnospiraceae bacterium
CATCATACCGGCCCGATGCGCCCCGAAAGTTCCGCGGGTGTTCCACGTGCGTTCCGATACGAAAAAAATTTGAGTTTTTTTGCACAAAAAAAGATCCCTTTCGGGATCATCGTGCTATTTTCTGCTGGGATATGCGGAAGAAACTCCTGCGATCGGTCTCACCGAGACCATGCTGTCGAGCGCGCAGAACCTCACGGATGTACAGCTCATCGCCGGCGGACTGCTCGGGATGATCGGCATCTTCCTCGAGGGCCTGGCGTTTCTCGTGATCTGCCGCCTGATGGCCGACGCCGCGCCGCGGTCCGCGCGGTTCTGCCGTGTGAGCGCCCTGGCATATATCTGGCTTGCCCCGATCGGCTGCCACATGAACATCGGGCTTCTGAATTATGCCTATCGGACCATTCTGGAACTGGATCCGGCCATCGCCGCCACCGCCGCGCGCGTCATGATCTATGCTTTCTGCGTGCCGGTCTGGGTCCTTCTGATCATCTTCTGGATCCCCATGATCGTCCTGCAGTTTCGCGCCTTTTCCAACGGCCTCACCCCGTACCCCCGAAAAGCCCGATGGTTTAACCTCATCGTCGGGATGATTCCGGCACTGGTCCTCGCCGCGATCATCGGCCCGCACACCGCTCTGGGCGCCGGCATCGGCACGATGTTCCTCTGCTTCGGCAATGCTTTCACCTTCGGTGGCCTGCTCGCGACGCTTCCGGATCAGGAACGGTTTGACCGGTTTCTGGAACAGCAGAACCATTCAGATCCTCACACGCCTGCCCCCTGACGTGCCCGCCGCACCGCCTCCACGGTCTTTTCGCACAGCTCCGCGATCGGCACGCGCTTCATCCGCCGCATCATCGTGCGGATCTCGTCCCCGATGGGCTTGACCCACCGCTCGTCGATCGCGTCCAGCCCGATCATGATCGCCAGTGCATTCAGCACCGGCGCCGCGGTGCAGTCCGCGTCCATGCCCTCCATGGCAATGATGTGGCATGTCTCGTCAAAATCCATGTCCCCGAACCACAGGGCGATGACCTCCGCCGCCGCATTCGGATACGCGTGGATCCAGTGGTATTCCTTGAAATACTCCTCGCACGCCGCCCAGGCATCCTCCCAGGAGGCCTTCTCACGGCACTGCGCCAGCGCAAACTGCACCGCCGCTGCGTATTCGCTGTGCTTCGGCATGGCCGCCACGGTCTTCTCGACGACCGTGCGCATATCCTTCTCGGTAAAGCACAGGGAGATCAGCACGGCGTTAAAGATGCCGCCGATCATGCCGTTGTTCGAGTGGGAGACAATGCTGTCGTCTGCCGCCAACCTGGCCGCCAGCGCCGGGTCGCCGGGCGCCGCCATCCCGTGGACCATGGTGCGCATCTGCGCCCCGATCCAGTCGTAAAAATAGTTCAGCTCGGTTCCGCTCTGCGGGGGCAAAAGGCCGCGGCGCAGGTTCGCGAGTGCGATCTTCTCTGCCGAATACCCCTCCGAGATCAGGTCCAGCCAGGCCGCCGCGACGTCCGCCGGCGCGATGTCATAGCCCTTATCCGCGTAATAGTCCAGCCAAGCCAGCTCGTAGGTGATGTCGTCATTGTACGTCTCGGGCTTGCGCAGATAATCGCGGATCTCCCCGAACTTCTTCCGGATATTCTTCGTGAAATATCCCTCGATCTGCGTGCCCAGGCAGCCGCCGATCAGCTGGCCCATCCAGCCCGCGCGGATGCGTGCCTCGAAATCTGCCCCGGTCACGTCATAATCCGCCGCCGCGGGAAACTCTGCATCCTTCGCGACATCCGCGAACGTGCGGTAGACGCGGTACGAAAAGTACGGGTGCCCCGGGATCTCCGGTGCCGTGTTCAGCAGGTGATAGATCTGCGCAGTGATCCGCTGGATCGCGCCGCCGTCCTTCTCCCACTCAGCCTGAAGGCCCGCATCGATCAGCGCCTCGGCCGCGCTCACGTCATAGCCGCGCTGCGCCATGCAGGCGATGGCCGCCGGCACCAGGTGCGAGGGCGACTTCGAGCCGGGGACCTCCGAGTACCAGTCCTTGAAGAGCTGCGCGTCCGAGGCATTGCCCGCTTCCTCGTACTTCAGCCAATCCTCCTCCTGATCCTCCTCGACGGTCGGAGGGATCGCCTCCGACATCCATTCGTATTCATATTCCCAGGCTTTTTTCGCCATGTCCTGCTCCTCCTTAGCCAAACAGCGTTCTTTCAAGCTTAACATCTGCACCCGCTTCCGACCAACTGTTTTTTCGCTTTCGCATAATACCATATATCATATATAATTAAGTATGATTCTCTTGATCACTTCCATTGATCACGTTAAAGGAGCACCTCATGGCAGAACAGGAACAGACCATTTTCCGAAAAAAGACCCTCGACCGGATCTCTTCCCCGGAACAGCTGACAGACTATCTGCGCGTGTCTAATCCCGGCATCTGGATCATACTGATCGCGGTGATCGTACTGCTGGCAGGGCTCTTTGTGTGGGCTGGCATCGGTACGCTGGAGACCTCGGCCCCGGCCACCGTGATCATCGAAGATCACACGGCACACGTCGCGATCAACGACTCCCGCACGATCTCGGAGGGCATGACACTGCGCGTCTCGGACCAGGAGGTCGTGATCGCAGTGACCGAGACGGATTCGTTCGGCCGGTCGATCGGCGTGGCGGAGGTAGCGCTGCCGGACGGCAGCTATGAGGGGTCGGTCGTCGTGGAACAGACACGTCCGCTCGATTTTCTGCTGGAAAGCAGGTGATCTGCCATGCGGAAAACCAGAGTAAATCCCACCCTGACGAAAGGGGTCGCGAAGGTCCCCGTGGTCATGCAGCTCGAGGCGCTGGAGTGCGGCGCCGCGGCACTGGCCATGGTGATGGCTTATTACGGAAAATGGGTCCCTCTGGAACAGGTGCGCCTCGACTGCGGCGTGTCCCGTGACGGCTCGAAAGCGAAGAACATCTTCCTTGCGGCGGAGCACTACGGCTTCTCCGTCAAGGCATTCCGCATGAGCCCGGAAACTCTGAAAGAGAGCGGTCAGTTCCCCTGCATTATCCACTGGAACATGAACCATTTCGTCGTGCTGGACGGCTTCCGGGGCAATCATGTGTATCTGAACGACCCGGCCCGCGGCACGGTGAAAGTATCCTGGGAAGAGTTCGACCGTTCCTTCACCGGCGTTGTCCTCATCCCGATCCCTGCGGAAGGCTTCGAACCCGGCGGCAAGAGGCGGAGTACGCTGGCTTTCGCCAGGAAGCGCCTCATCGGCGCGGGCGCTGCCGTCGTGTTCATGATGCTCGTGACCGCGATCTCCTATCTGTTCGGCATCGTGAATTCGGTCACTTCCCGAATCTTCATGGATCGGCTGCTCACCGGCCTGAACCCCGAATGGCTCTATCCGTTCATCTCCGTCCTGATCCTGCTCGCGGCCTTCCAGCTGATCGTCGCCTGGGCGCAGGCGATCTACTCGCTGAAGATCAACGGCAAGATGGCGGTGATCGGAAGCACCTCCTATATGTGGAAAGTGCTGCACCTGCCCATGGACTTCTTCTCCCAGCGGCTGGCCGGCGACATCCAGTCCCGTGCCGGCATGAATGCCGCCATTGCGGGCACGCTGGTCAATACCTTCGCACCCATCATGCTGAACACGGTCATGATGGTGTTCTATCTGGTACTCATGCTGCGGCAGAGCCCCCTGCTCACCGTGATCGGTCTGGCGGCGCTTCTGCTGAACATCATCATGTCCCGGATCATCTCCAAAAAGCGGATCAATATCACCCGCGTCCAGATGCGCGACACCGGAAAGCTCGAAGCGACCACGGTATCCGGCATCGAGATGATCGAGACCATCAAGGCCAGCGGCGCGGAGACCGGGTTCTTCCGCAAGTGGGCCGGCTATCAGGCGTCTGTAAACGCACAAAACGTCCGGACCGAGATGACGAACCAGCTTCTCGGCTCGATCCCCGCTTTCTTCGGCACCCTGGCCAATTACGCCGTTCTCATGCTCGGCGTGTGGATCACCATGCAGGGGCAGTTTACGCTCGGCGCGGTCCTGATGTTCCAGGGCTTTTTAGGCTCCTTCATGTCCCCTGCCATGATGCTGGTAAGCGCCGGTCAGACCATCCAGGAAATGCGGACCCAGATGGAGCGCGTCGAAGACGTGATGGAGTATCCGGAGGACGAAAACTCCCGGGAGACCGCGGGAACCGAGAACGCGGAGCTGTCGAAGCTGCGCGGGAATATCGAACTGAAAAACATCACATTCGGCTACTCCAGACTGGAGGCGCCGCTTATCCGCGACTTCAGCCTGTCCTTAAAGACCGGCCAGCGCGTCGCCCTGGTGGGATCCTCCGGCTGCGGAAAGTCCACGATCTCAAAGCTCATCTCGGGTCTTTATCAGCCCTGGAGCGGCGAGATCCTGTTCGACGGCAAGCCCAGAAGCGCCTACCCCCGCGAGGTGGTCGTGGGGTCACTGGCGGTGGTGGATCAGGACATTATCCTGTTTGAAGACACCGTCGCAAACAATATCAAAATGTGGGACCAGTCCATCCAGGACTTCGAGATGATTTTGGCAGCCAGAGACGCACGGATCCATGACGATATCATGGCCCTGCCGGGCGGCTATCAGCACAAACTGGTGTCCGGCGGCCGGAACCTCTCCGGCGGACAGCGGCAGCGGCTGGAGATCGCCCGCGTGCTGGCGCAGGATCCGACCCTGATCATCCTGGACGAGGCCACCAGCGCGCTCGATGCCCGGACGGAGTATGACGTGGTCAATGCGATCCGTGACCGTGGCATCACCTGCATCGTGATCGCGCACCGGCTCTCTACGGTGCGGGACTGCGACGAGATCATCGTGCTCGACAAAGGCCTGGTGGTCGAACGCGGCACTCACGACGAACTGATGCAGCAGGGCGGCGCCTACGCCGACCTCGTGGCAAACGAGTGAGGGGGTGAAGCGCATGGGATGGTTTGAAAGTCAGATCGAAGAGCGGCGCAACGCCGATCAGCAGCTTCTGGAAGACGCTTTCGTCCGGATCGCGGGCGTGGTGTTGGGCCAGCGCGGCGCGGAAAAGATCGGCGATCAGCGGATCGTCACGAAAAACGCCATCGATGAGATCTTAAAATACTATCATTATAAGCCGACCGACCTTTCGGAAAATGTCCGGACCACGGAGGAGACGCTGGATTACTGCCTGCGCCCGCACGGGCTCATGCGCCGCTCTGTGAAGCTGACCGATGGCTGGTATAAAGACGCCTACGGCCCGATGCTGGCCTTTACCAAAGACTCCGGCACGCCGGTGGCGCTACTGCCCGGCCGGATCCGGGGATATGCGTTCCGCGATCCGGGCTCCGGTGTCATAAAAAAGCTGAACGCCGCGACCGCGGCGCTGTTTGAGGAGGAAGCGATCTGTTTTTACCGGCCGCTTCCCCAGAAAAAGCTGGGCATTCCGGATCTGCTTCTGTACATGAAGGACTGCATT
>CAYLPO010000121.1:0-5456 GCA_964385575.1 uncultured Lachnospiraceae bacterium
TCTTATAATATAATTAAAGTTATGTTTAATTAATTATAGGAATTAATTAGTCGATCTTCAACACCACGTCTGCAGTTCGCAAACAGATCCTTGCCTCTGCGTTTTGCTTCCTCGTCTTATCTGAATCCTGCGTATTGCAGAATCATGGAATATGAGGGAGGAAACCGCCATGAATAAATCCGGAAAGAAACTTCTGAGTCTGGTTCTGGCGCTGGTATTCGCGGCGACACTGTTTCCGGTCACGGCAAATGCCGAGCCGGCGGCGGGAGACTGCCCAAGAAGCCCCACGGACCAGCATGTCTGGGAACCCGATGATGGGGACTCGCGGAACACGCCAGCTGACTGTATCACCCCGGGTGTTCGCGTCTGGGTCTGCCACTATTGCCATGACTCTGTGACGGAAGCCATTCCTGCTCTGGGCCACAATTGGAGCGCCTGGCAAACCGGAAACGACAGCTTCGGCACCTATCACCAGCCACCCACCTGTACGGAGGACGGCGTCGAATTCCGTGTCTGTTCCCGTTGTGAACAAATAGAGACCCGCTCTGCCGCAGCATTAGGACACGACTGGGATGCAAACGGGACCTGCCGCCGCTGCGGCATCTCGCAGGGCGGAACAACACCTGTCGCACCTACCGACCCTGCTCCTGTTACACCGCCTGCTCCCGTAACACCTCCGGCTCCTGTAACACCTCCTGCTCCTGATACAGCCCACGTCGAGACGACCGCCTCCGTCAGTCCGCTGTCTGCAGCCGCGCTCTTTGCTTCCCTTCGTAATTTGCCCGAGGACGATAACACGCTGGTGATCACGCAGCAGCCTGAGGGCGGCTCACTCACCCGTGACGCCGGCGAAGGCATTACCCTCTCCGTGGCAGTAGAAGGCGGAGAAGCGCCCTATACCTATGAATGGTACTGCAGGGATCTCGAGGCAGAAGAGCAGACCAGTTCTATCGCTGTATGGGCTTCGAATGCGAATGCATCCCTGAGCACGACGTTCCAGAACACCGCTGCGAGCTGGTATGCCGGCCATGCTCAGTCTTATGCAGACGCATTCGACCCCGGATGGTTCTCTGCCGTGACCGGCGGAGGATCTGTCGCTGATCTTATCGGAGGCCTGCATCTCTTTGAACATGATCTGGGCGGAACGGAAGAACCGTTTATTACCATTTCCCAAGGCAACTGCGACTACTGGGTCGTGATCACCGACAATGCCGGCCACAGCATCACTTCCGACAGAGCCGGGGTCAGCTACCGCGTGCGCATCGCCGAGCAGCCCCGGAACGCTAACTGGCGGACAGCAGCACCACCGGATGACTACGTCCGGATGGAGTGTCAGGCGGCAGACGGCTCCGGAGAGTATTTTTACGAGTGGTTCCGGAACGACGAGCGGGATCTGCCCTACGCCCTTTATGACAGCTGCGAGATCATGGATCTGGGCACCTATGTATGCCGGGTGACCGATCTGGCGACGGGCGACATCGTGGAGTCCGAAGAGGTCGAGGTCTATGACGTCCCGCCGCTCCTCATCTATTCCCTCCCCTCCGGGGCCACGCTCTGGCCCGAGGAGGAGTGGGAAGTGAGCGCTTCGATCGAAGGCGGCGTGCCGCCCTATGAGGTCTGGTGGGATGTGAACGGCGTGCCGCTGCTCACCGAGCAGGGCGAGGATGACAGCGGCGGACGTCCGACCTTCCACGCCACAGGTGTCGGTGAGGGCCAATACACCGTCCACGTCACAGACTCCATGGGCGAGACCGTGTTCACCTCGACCTACCGCGAGGAAAGGCAGCTGCATTTCTCACAGCAGCCCGAGGACGCCGTGTTGTCGGAAGACGGTCTGGCGGAACTGTCCGTTACGGTCGACGACGGCACCCCGCCCTACACTTTCATTCTCAGCCGTAACGGCCGGCGGGCCATCACGCGGAAATCGGACAGCGGTTCCTGGACGTTTTCCGATCTCAACCGGACGGGCAGCTATCACGTCACCGTTCAGGACGCGGAAGGTCATCGCGGACGATCCGAACATGCCACGATATCCCTGCCCGAGTTCCGCATCGCTTCCCAGACCCTGTCGGCGGAATTCTACGGGACTATGATCCAGCTCGGCGTTCGTGTCGAGGGCGGTCTCCCGCCCTATATGTACCAGTGGATGTTCAATCCCGGGGACCAGTGGTACATGACCGGCTCGGACTCCCCGAACCTCCTTGTGACTTCGGTCGGCGAATACGGCTGCCGGATCACCGATTCCGATGACAACACCATCTACGCCGAACATATCCCGGTGGAGTACAGAGGAGAAAATCCCTGGATCACACAACAGCCGGAGGGCGGCGCCATTCCCGCCGGAGGATCCTTCACTCTGCAGTGTTCGGCGATCTCCGGCGCCGGAAACCACACCCTCCGCTATGACTGGCAGTGAAAAGCCCTGGAAGAAGGCGGCAGCTGGACCCTGTGGGAATGGGGCAGACAGACCCTGGAAACTTCCCGGCCCGGCCTCTACCGCTGTCGGATCACCGACACGGATACCGGAAAGACGACCTACAGCAGAACAGTGACGGTATACAGAAATATGCGCTTTGTCAGCGCGGAAATGTACGCGCAGGTCGCTCCGGGCACCGGCAGGTACCATCTCTCGTACGAGGGCGGCGTCCCGAACTATTTCATCGAAGTATATCTATACGATGAGGCTACGGAAACAGTCACGATCGAGCGCACGACGCGGGTGGAAGGCACCGACCCGGTCCTGTATCTCCCTCTGTGGACGCGCGCCACCGACGGCTCAAATGAAAACATTCACGCCACATACTGTTTCGTCATCACGGACCGCTACCAACAGACATGCGCTTCGGGACCTGTAAGATGGTAGACGGAAAGGAGGGTCTTATGAAAAAACTGCTTGTAATACTGACGGCCGGCATGCTGTTTGCGGCCGTGTCTCTCGCAGGATGCGGCAGCGGCGCCTCCGAGACCGCCGAAACCGAAGAGTCTGAGGAGGAGGTCTATGAGCCCCTTCCTGCAGCCGCCATGTCTCTGGAAGAGCAGCTCCCCGGCGAATGGTACGCCGGATATGAGGGGCTGGCATTGACCCTCACTCTGACGGAAGACGGAAGCTATACCCTGCACTTCCCGGGTCAGGATGATCAGACCGGAGCATGGGCGCTTACGGACGGCGAGATCATTCTGGATGAGCAGGAAGCAAATGCCCTTCTCCCTGTGGATGACACGCTCCTGTGGGAAAGTGCCGATCTTCTGTTTACCCGGGAGATGCCCGAGACCTATGTTCCAGGTGAGGACGATACCGGCGCAGAGGTGGGTGATTTTGACGGCTACTGGAGATCGCATTTCGTTGCCGTGGGCGACGGAACCATGCTGGCCTCTGCCCTGGGAGAAAACACGGACATCTACGTCGAAGGTGCCCATGTGGCTCTGGGCGGCCCTCTTTTCGGCGACGTGTTCGTCGATATGGAGCTCCGGGACGGTTCGCTCTGTTATGAAACCGAAAGCCTTTCGGTCACTCTGACGCTGCAGCGTGACGGCTTCCTTCGCCTGACCGTAAACGACGAAGAGCCTGTCACGATCTATCTGCTGCCGGCCGCCGTGCCGGAATCCGCTCCCGAGGCAGTCGGGAATTGACCAACGCCCAAATATCGGTCATCAAAAACGCGGCGCAGCCCCGAAAGGCTGCGCCGTTTTTTGTGTTTTCGTTTCTCGATGAATAAAGGGTTCGGTCAGGACCGTTCTTCCAATGCCGCAGTCCCCTCAGGATCACAGCTTCGCAAACACCGCCTGCAGCTCGCTCATCACATCCGGAATCGCGATTCCCTGCGGGCAATGCTGCTCGCATGACCGGCAGCCGACGCACTCGGTGAAGCGTCCGCGCTCGCCGGAGCGGTCGATGAACGGCACGCCATTGACGGGCTTGGCCTTGTATTCATTATACAAAGACATGACCGTCGGGATCTCGATCTGCACCGGGCAGTTCGGTCCGCAGTAGTTGCACGCGGTGCAGGGCACCGTGATCTGGCTCTTGAACAGGTCACAGGCCTTGAACAGTGTCTCGCGGTCCGCCTCGGTAAACGGCGCGTCGTCCGCGAACGTGGCCAGGTTCCCGTCCATCTGCTCGACCGCGCTCATGCCGGACAGGATCACCTGAATACCGGGGAGACTCTTCAGGAAACGGAAGCCCCACGAAGGAATGGTCCAGTCGGGGTGTGCCTCCTTCAGAATGGCCTCGGCCTCCGGGGTCAGCGCTGCGAGCTTACCGCCGCGCAGCGGCTCCATGATCACGATCGGGATGCCGCGCTCCGAGAGGATCTCATACTGCTCACGCTCTTCGCCGTAGAGCCAGTCGAAATAGTTCAGCTCGATCTGGACGAAGTCCCAGTCGCGCACGGCGAGCATGCGCTTCAGGCAGTCCGGGCTGCCGTGGAACGAGAAGCCCAGATATTTGATGGCGCCTTCGGCCTTCTTCTGCGCGAAGAAATCCACGCAGCCGCAGTCCAGATACTTGTCAATGTTTCCGTCGCCCACGCCGTGTATCAGGTAAAAGTCGATGTAGTCCGTCTGCAGGCGCTCGAGCTGCTCCGCGAACACGTTCACGTGGCCGTCGCCCGCCATGCAGTTATACTTCGTAGCCAGATAGAAGCTGTCGCGCGGCCATTCCTTCATGGCCACGCCGAGGAACGCCTCGGACTCGCCGTCGTGATAGACGTAAGCCGTGTCATAGTAATTAATGCCGCCGGCCATCGCGTGACGAAGGATCTCCGTCGAGGGGCCGCGGTCGATCTTTCCGGAGAACTTTCCGTCTACGGTCGGGAAACGCATATTTCCCATTCCCAGGCACGAAAGTTCAATGCCGGTGTCCCGAAACTGTTTATACTGCATAGTGATCTCCTTTTCTTGGCGTTTTCATGTTTCTTCATGCCGGGCAGTGCTGTCTGCCGCGAAGCATCATTGCCCGCGGTTTCCCGGCCTGTCTTTCTTCCTGCCCTTCTAAGATACGTTATTTGGGACGCAAGTGCAAAGGAAATCTGCCGGACGCCTCCGTTCGGCACCGGCACAGAGCGCCTCCGGGCTTGTCAACTACCGTAAAAAAAGCTATTCTAAAGTGCGTTGAGATCATCATAAACCGGGAGGAACGCATTATGCTTCTGGAAACCATCATCCGTCTGACCGCGGAACACTGTGATACCGATATGCCCGAGATCACCGCGGCATCGGAGTTTAAAGCGCTCGGTCTGGATTCTCTGGATATCACGGAGATCATCCTGGATCTGGAGGAGGAGTTCGGTATGTCCATCGATTATTCCGTGGACGCGAAGGTAAAGACCGTCGGCGAGCTGGCCGAGATGGTCGAACAGCTGATCGGCTGATCACCGGCGCGTTCCGCCAGCCGCATACAGACACATCGTAAACCGCCGCTTTTGTGGGGCGGTTTTTCTTTTGGGCAATGTGCTTTT
>CAYLPO010000122.1:0-5091 GCA_964385575.1 uncultured Lachnospiraceae bacterium
GGGGAATCCGCTCGCCGTGTGTCTCTTTGACCACATCGAACAGAATCTTCTCCTCATACTCGCGCTCGCGCACGGACTGTGTCGCGATATGAACGACCAGCGGCATCGGGAAGATCTTCTTATATTCGGGCCACTTCTCCCAGAACTCGTTCGCCGATTCCGTCATCATCAGCGTGAGCGGCAAGTAGAAGTATTTCTGCACTGTCGCGCAGGTCTCCGCCTCTCCCAGCTTCAGAATGGCGTCGCAGACATCCTGGATGCTCTGGTAGTTAAACACATAGACCCGGCTGCAGTCGCTGTCCATATAGATCTTATGATGCGGACTGAGGCCTTCGGCACGGAATCCGGCCGGTCCCTTGCAGCGGTCCAGCGCCACCGCACATTTCGTGATAATGCCCAGCTTCCCGCTGTTTCCGGAATATCCTTTCACGATGCTTCGCAGGCTGGGCCCGGGGCTCTCGTCGCAGAACCACCCGGAATCCGTCTGCAGCGAACCCGTCCGAAGGATCCGCCCATCCGGAAGAACCATCTCGACACCAAGCAGATAACGCGTAGGACGCGATGTCCCGTACTGGCAATGATGATCGCCGCCGGTCGCGCAGAAATTGACCAGCACCGAACCGCCGGGCCCGACCGCGGCGGCGGTGTAGCTCAGACCGCGCTTACGCACTTCCGGGTACAGCTGCACATGGCGCACGCCAGGCTCAATGACGGCATAGCGGTCCTCTTCATTGATCTCCAGAATCCTGTTCATGCGCTTAAAATGCATGATGATCGAGTTTTTCCGCGTCGAATACGCCGTGGGAATGCAGCCTGTGACGTTGCCGATATACTCGATCCCGTATTTATTGCATATCTTGATGATCTCAGCGACCTCTTCCGTGCTGCCGGGAAGCAGGATTGCGTCCGCGCTGGGATGCGCGAAGGGGATCTCCGGCGTCTGTGCGCGGTTTCCGGCCAGGATGAAATCGTCTTCGGAAATATACTGCTCGCCGACCACGGCAGCCAGTTCGCTGTAAGCTTCTCTAGATAAACTCATGACCATACCCCCTTTCAGATGTGCTTCGCGATCAGCTCGGTCAGATCTTCGTACCGGACAGGGCTGTTTTCGGCGCCGGACAGCGCGTCACGGCAGAACGGGCAGCACGACACGATGATTTCCGCGCCGACCGTTTCCGCTTCTCTCAGGCGGTCATCGCGCGCGAACTCCGCCAGTGCGGGATCGGTCTCCCGTGAGGGCGCGCCGCAGCAGAAACTGTCTTCCTTATTCCGGATCATCTCCGTGCGTTCCACACCCGGTATTGCGTCCAGAACCCTGCGGGGCGGCTCATACACACCGAATTCGCCGCGGTTGAAATGCTTCTCCGGAACGTGCAGTCCGTAGGAGCGGATCTCGCCCTCCCAGGGAATGTACTTCTCGGAGAGACGTCCGAGCATACAAGGGTCATGATACGTCACCTTCATGTGCTCTTCGCTGCCCGTGAGTTTCAGGCGTCCTTCAGCGATCAGCTCGTCCGTGACCTCGGTGATGTGGCGGAACTCGATATCCGTATCCTCCAGGCGCGGATAGATCGCGCGGAAGTTCCCGAAGCACTCCGCACAGGCGGTGATCACGGTCCGGATGCCCTGCGACCGGAAGACTTCCAGGTTACGCCGGATCAGTTCTCCGGCCTCCTCCTGCAGTCCCGACCGCCACAGCGTGCCGCCGCAGCACCACTCGTCTTCCCCGAGGAGGCGGAAGCGCACTCCGCCGGTTTTCAGGATCTTCATCGCTGCCAGAGCAGTCTGCGGATACCGGTATGCGCTGCAGCCGACAAACAGGATCGTATCCGCTTCGGGATCGTCTTCATAATCCTCCGGAAGCCACGCAAAGCGGCAGTCATGAGGCAGGCCATAGATATTGTGCTCTTTCCTGACGTTCTCCGCCTTCTCTTTCACAGCCTCCGGAATAAATCCGTTCTCAGCGCAGTCGTTTCGGATCGCGTAGATCGTCTCCAGGACTTCCATGTCCTTCACATTCTTGCAGTTGACGTCGCAGGCACCACAGGCGGTACAGGAGTGGATCAGCTTCATCATGCCCTCGGAGCGGGACAGGTTCCCGTCCATGACTTCCCGCGCGATGTTCAGAATGCCCTGCCCCGAATACGCGTCATAGCTGTACCGCATATGGATGGGACAGATCTCCGCGAAGTCCCAGCCGGTCATTTTGGCGGGGAGGATCCATTTGCACTGGCCGCAGTGATTGCAGCTTTCCATCGTATAACGGAATTTCTCAAGATCTGACATACGGCTCACCTCCCTCAAAAGCACAGTTTGCCCGGATTCAGGATGTGGTCCGGGTCAAAGATGTCCTTCAGCTTTCTGATCACGTCCAGCGAGACCGGTTCCGGATAGACCAGTTCCGGCAATCTGCCGTACGGACGGTCGAAATACGCGCCCAGCGGCATCAGATCTTTCGCCGTGCGCAGGAATGCTTCTTCCGTCTCCTGTGCCCAGGCATCCGAACCGTCGCCGTACACGCCGGCCTCGATGCGGAACGCACGCCCCTGTACCTGGGGCTGCACGATGATATCTGCCTCCGGAAGGCCCGCCCGGATGGCTACCGCGATCCCCGGAGTTTTGCTGGGCGGCGCCAGCATCAGCAGTTCCTTCCGTACGCCGCGGCGTTCTTTCCAGTACACCTCTCTGCGGTCGCAGTCCGTGAGCATGCGGTCGATCTTATCTGCCGGAAAAGGCAGGAATGCGGGCTCTTTTTCGCAGGTCAGTCCGAACTGCGCGCAGGCGTCCGCCACATATCCCTCGTAAATGGCTACACGCTCTTCCGGATATCTGTCATATCCACAGACGCGGATCAGCAAGATCCACGCGCCCGCACCGGCCAATGCCGTCCGCTCCGCATCATTGTCCGAAAACGCGTCAGCGAAGCTCGCGCGGTCCAGGATGATGCATTCGTCCGGAATACGGTTGCGGCAGATCTCATTGACCAGATCCGTCAAAGGCTTCAGCTCTTCCGACTGTACAAAGAACAGCGAGCTCATGGACGGAAGGACCTCGGTCTTCATGGTTCCCCACGTCAGGAAGCCGAACGTGCCCTGCGCCGCGGTAAACAGCCGGTAATAATCGATCGTGGCAGGCCCCCACGGAAGCACCATATCGGAGCGATTCTCTTCCACAGGACCGGGACCCGAGGCAGATCCGGTATGCATGATATCGCCGGTGCCGAAGACCGCCTCCACGGTCAGCAGCGGATCCGGATAGTCATACTGATATTTCGGGATCAGTACGCCCTCCCGTTCGAGCACGGACGCCAGCACGGATTTATTCGCACGCGGCAAAAAAGGCATATTCAGCCGCATGCCGCTCTCGGCCAGCTTCGGGATCAGATCCCCGAAGGTCACGCCTGGCTCGACGCGGCAGTAACGGCTTCTGCGGTCGATCTTCATGATGCGGTCCATTTGGGAAAAACAGACGGTCTCCGCATCCGGGTTTACACTTCCGCCATGGAAATGCGGCGGACCCGAACTGAGCGGTACGAGCCCTCTGCCGCTCTGCCGCGCCTCCAGAATGATCCGGCGGACGTCTTCAACAGTTTCCGGATAAAGCATGAAACATCCCTCCTCTTTTGATCAGATAATCGATTTGGTACGGATATGACTGCTAAAAAAAGTCTCTGGTAAGTAAAGACCGGCCCGTAATGGGCCGGCTCGATAAAGGTTCAGATTCTGCCGATGTTGCGCGCGATGGCATACGCCTGCCGTGTCGCAGCCAGGATATTTTCCGGCCGGATGCAGTCGCCGATGGCGTAAAACTCCGGTGCACACAGTGCCAAGGCGTCCGTTTCGGCCGCAAGCGGCTTCTGACCGACCGCGCAGACGACTGTGTCCGCTTTCACCGTGGACTGCCCGTCAGCGGTCTCAACTTTCACTTCGCCGTCAGCGATACCGACCGCCTTTGTGTTCAGCATGATGTCAATGCCGAGCTCCTCGACATAGATCGGATATGCGAGGAACGAGATATCAGTGAAGTCCACGCCGGGATGATCCGCCATTTCGATCAGCTTTACCTTCTGACCGCGCTGCGCCAGCCAGATACCCAGCTCGATGCCCACGAGACCGGCGCCGAGGATCGCGACTTCGCCCTTCACCTCGTCGATGTTCTGAAGAGCATCTTCAGCAGGAATGGCTTTCTCGATGCCGGGGATCGGCGGAATGAACGGCCGAGCGCCGAGCGACGCGATCAGCACGTCCGGGCCGAATTCCTTCACGAATTCCGGCGTGACCTCGGTATTCAGCTTTACATCGACGCCGTACACTTCCAGCAGTCTGGCCTGACGCTTCAGGTAACGGGCCAGGTTCTTCTTAAACGGAACGTCGTGCTCACAGTTCAGGATGCCGCCGAGGCGATCCGACTTCTCACAAAGCGTAACGGTATGGCCCATCTTTGCGGCGGTCACAGCCGCTTCCATACCGCCTACGCCGCCGCCAGCCACCAGAACGTTCTTTTTCACTCTGGCCTGCTCGGGCATCATTTTCACATCCAGCTCCTGACCGATCTCCGGATTCAGGGAGCAGCGGAAAATGCGGTGCTCGCCCACGTTATGGAAGCACTGCAGGCAGCGTATGCAGCCGGCGATCTCGTCATCCCGCCCGGTGCGCGCTTTGATCGGAAGATCCGGATCCGCGAGCGTCTGTCTGGCGACCGCTACGATATCCGCACCGCCCGACGCAATAAACTCTTCCATATGCGCAGGATCGGTGAAGGCGCCGACCGTAACAACTTTCGACTGCTTCACATGCTTTTTGATCTCACGTGCGTATTTGGAATTGCAGCCGTCCTCCAGGAACATGGACGGATGCACCACGATAAAGGTCTTCTCGATCTCATGGATGCCCGCCGAGACATGAATCAGATCGACTTTTCCGTCGATGGACTCCGCGATTCTGCAGCCCTGCGTCACGTCATTGCCGCTCGGGTCGATCTCGCGGCCGGAGAAGCGGAACTCGATGGGCGTATCCTCTCCCACGGCCTTGCGGACCGCATCGATGACAGCCAGCGGAAAGCGCATGCGGTTCTCAAAGCTGCCGCCCCTGC
>CAYLPO010000122.1:5101-5415 GCA_964385575.1 uncultured Lachnospiraceae bacterium
AAGTCGTTGACCTTGCCCTGCGAGATGCGCAGGCCGAGCGGCACGGAAGGGCCGATCGCCGCGCGCACCGCCTTCAGGACCTCGAGTGACAGCCCGAAGCGCTCGACGATGTCGCCGCCCCAGCGATCGGTGCGCTGATTATAGATATGGGACATGAACTGATGTACCAGCCAGCCATGGCCGCCGTGAATGGTGATCATGTTAAATCCGCAGCGCTTGGCAAACGCGGCCGCCTTCCCGAACCGGTCCACAATGTCCAGGATCATCTCCTCCGGCATTTCTTCCACGTGACCGTAACGCCACTCGCCGCCCGT
>CAYLPO010000123.1:0-5392 GCA_964385575.1 uncultured Lachnospiraceae bacterium
TTTGCTGTCGTTAAATCCGAAGATGAAAGTGAATCTTAATCACTGGGGGATTTAACGAACCGCTTTGACGGCTTCTACCTGAACACCGTGATCAGCGGTTTCATGGAGTACAATAACAAGTTCATCGATCTGGCGAAGAAGACCGGCGGCATTGACAAGGAGACCATTGGCACCATGTGTCGGCTGCTGGCGCCGTTTGCGCCGCACATCTGCGCCGAGATCTGGCAGCAGCTGGGTCATGATGACTGCATTTACGATCACGCCTGGCCGACCTATGACGAGTCAAAACTGGCAGATGATCTTGTGGAGATCGCGGTCCAGGTAAACGGAAAGACCCGCACGGTCATTCAGATCGCTGCAGAAGCATCGAAAGATGAGGCGATCGCTGCGGCCAAGGAAGCCGTCGCTTCCAGATTGACCGGAAACATCGTGAAAGAGATCTATGTGCCCGGTAAGATCGTTAATATCGTGGTGAAAGGTTGACGGTTGTTTAACGGAGAGCGGTTATGAATGTTCCGGGTCATTTTAAGACCATAACAAAGCATCGCCTTCTGGTGATGGTCCATTGTTTTAAGATGGGGCTGTTCCTGCAGGGTCTGACACATGATCTTTCGAAGTACTCACCGACCGAATTTATTCCCGGATGCAGATACTTTGTCGGATATATGAGTCCGAATAATGCCGAGCGAGAACAGATCGGTTTTTCTACGGCGTGGATGCATCACAAAGGCCGCAACCGGCATCATTTTGAGTATTGGACGGATCTTTCCCTGAAGGAACCGGGAAAATATGTTCCGGTGAAAATGCCCAGACGCTATGTCGCTGAGATGGTCGCAGACCGCGTGGCTGCTTCAAAAGTATACAAAGGGAAGGACTATGATCAGACCTGCGCATATCAGTATTTTGCGCGTGCTCCTTTAGCTTCATCCGGACTGATCCACGCAGAAACTGCCAAAGAACTCGGCTTTCTGCTGAAAATGGTAGCGGTAAAAGGCGAAGAATACACATTCCGTTATATCCGGAAAGTGTATCTGCGCGGAAAATATCGCTATCTGACACATTGACCGTAACAAATGCAGCACATACAGTCCGGCTCTCCGGGCTGTATGTGATTTTTCACAGTTTCGTCACTATTTTGTGTATATAATGAGGTGTCCATGGAAAAACAGAAGATCCTGATTGCTGATGACGAAGTCCGTATGAGGAAGTTGATCAAAGACTTTCTCACAGCTGCGGGGTTTGTTGTTACGGAAGCGGAAAACGGAGAGCAGGCAGTTGACCTGTTTTTCGAGCCGGGTGGATTTGATCTGGTAGTACTGGATGTCATGATGCCGCTGATGGATGGTTTTGAGGCGTGCAGGACCATAAGGCAGTATTCGAATATTCCCGTCGTCATGCTGACGGCCCGTACGGCGGAACGCGATGAGCTGGCAGGGTTTGACTGCGGCGCCGACGAGTATATCGCAAAGCCTTTCAGTCCCAAGATCCTCGTGGCTCGGATCGAGGCGCTTCTTAGACGCTCCGGAACCGAAAGATCCGAGACATTGATCGCGGAGGGGATCAGCGTTGATAAAGCGGCACATGAAGTGAAGGTGGACGGAAAACCGATCGAACTGAGTTATAAAGAGTTTGAACTGCTGGCTTATCTGATGGAGAACCGCGGAGTAGCCTTGTCTCGTGAAAAGATCCTGAACCATGTCTGGGATTACGACTATTTCGGTGATGCACGCACGATCGATACCCATATTAAGAAGCTCCGAGGTAAGTTGGGCTCGAGAGGGGAATATATCAAAACCATTTGGAGAATGGGATATAAATTCGATGATCGGCCTTCGGATGAGGACCGGGTATAATGCAATTACGAAGTATTGAGAATGACTGAGAAGAACGCAGGAACAATCTCCATACGCGTCCGCTATGCGCTGATCTTTACAGCGATCCTGGTGGCTTCCCTTGCAGTGATCCTTTTGGTGAACCGCCTGTTTTTGGAACGTTTTTATAACAGGCAGCAGGTTCGCGCGATCGATGCCGTATATGAAGAACTCAGCGTTATGATCCGGGAGGATGAAGAGACCGGCGTCCTGCGAAGTGAGCTGAACGACCTCACGGAACAATACGGAATGAGTATCATCGTCATGACAGATGACGCGTCCTATCTTTCTCTGGGCGCTGAGCGGACGGAAAACTTTCTGCTCGGACGCCTTTACGGTTACCGGAATGGGGATATCGTGGATGTCAGTGATCTGGATGCAGATGATCTGTTTGATGACGATCGGGTTTCATGGACAGACCAGGACGATTCAGATGATGATCATGCTTTGAATGCGGGACAGGCACCTGTTCCGGGTGATTCTTTCGCTGCTGATCCCTCCGGTATGGATCCGGTCCCGCCTGATTCGGGGCAGCTTTCTGCCAGGATCTTTGCCGTATTGATCGACGACCGGGATGATTATGATATCTATCGCTCCTATGATGACTTTTCCGGAAATCAATATCTCGAGGCCTGGGGAAGTACGGATGAACATCATACCTTTTTGATCCGGATGCCGCTTGAGAGTATCAGCCGGAGCGCGGATATCTCGAACCGTTTCTTTTTGATCGTGGGTGTCGTGGTTACCGTTGTCGGCCTGTTCGTGAGTTTTCTGTTTCTGCGCAGGATCACGGATCCGATCGTGGATTTGACCCGAATCTCCGAAAAAATGAGCGAGCAGGACTTTTCTGTACGATATCAAGGCGGATATACCGGTGAACTGGATGTGCTCGGAACCAGCATGAATACTATGGCAGATCGGTTGGAAGAGTCTATCGACGAATTGAAGACCGCGAACGAGGGGCTGAAGGAGAGTCTGGCTTACCGGGAAAAAATGGACGGTATGCGCGGGGAATTTATATCCGCGATCTCCCATGATCTGAAAACACCGATCGCATTGATCCAGGGATATGCCGAGGGACTGAAAGACGGATTGGCTGACGATCCGGAAAGCCGGGATTATTATTGTGAAGTGATCTCGGATGAGGCTATCCGCATGAATGCGATGGTCCAAAAGTTCATCGCTTTGAATGAACTCGAGTACGGCAGCGACGGTCCGGCACTGGGAAGCTTCGATATTGCCGAGATCCTGCAGGACACCGTCTCGTATTATTCTCAAAAAGCGGAAACCGAGGGCGTGGAGCTCAGATGCATGACGGAGCATGCAGCGGTTCTGGCAGACGGGTTCATGGTGGAAGAAGCGCTGAATAACTATCTGAGCAACGCGTTTCATTATGTGCAGGATGTCGGCAGCGGGAAAAAGATCCTTCTGAAATCGGAGAGCATCGAAGATGAACATGTGGTGCGCGTGAGTGTCTGGAATACCGGTGCGGGGATCGCGGAAGAGGATCTAGGCCGTATCTGGGATAAAATGTACCGCTCGGATCGTGCCAGATCACGGGAGTACGGCGGAAACGGAATCGGACTGTCCATCGTAAAAGCGATCATGGATCGTCATGGAACCGGCTGCGGTGTGTATAATACGGATGAGGGCCCTGTATTCTGGTTTGATCTGAAGAAAGAGTAATTGATTTTTATAGGTGAGTTTATGATCGCGATCATTGATTATGATGCCGGAAATATCAAAAGTGTAGAGAAAGCGCTGGATGCGCTCGGACAAGAGTGCACGGTCACTTCGGACCCGAAGGAGATCCTGGCGGCCGACCGTGTGATCCTTCCCGGCGTAGGTGCTTTCGGAGCTGCTATGGCTAATATTCGCGCGCGCGGTCTGGAAGAGGTGATCCGGGAGGTCTGCGAACGGAACACACCTTTTTTAGGGATATGTCTGGGTCTTCAGCTGATGTTCGAGGAAAGCGAGGAGGATCCCGGAGTAAAAGGCCTATGTCTGCTGCCGGGACAGATCCGTAAGATTCCCGAAGGCCCCGGCATTAAGATCCCGCATATGGGATGGAATTCGCTGAATGTAACGTCCGGATCGAGACTTTTTGCAGGGCTTCCAAAGGATCCGTTCGTTTATTTTGTGCATTCGTATTATCTGAAGGCGGAAGATCCTTCGGATGTGGCTGCGCGCACATACTATTCGTGTGAGATACACGCTGCCGTAGAACATGGGAACATCTTTGCGTGCCAGTTCCATCCCGAAAAGAGTTCGGAGACAGGGCTGCATATCTTAAAGAATTTCTGTGCGATCTGAAAACATCGGTAAAAGGAGTATTCCATGTATACGAAACGCATTATTCCTTGCCTGGATATCGATAACGGCAGAGTCGTTAAAGGTGTGAACTTTGTAGATCTACGCGATGCCGGAGATCCGGTCGAAGTAGCGGAGGCTTATGACGCGGCAGGCGCTGACGAACTGGTCTTTCTGGATATCACGTCGACCAGAGATCATCGCAAGACGGTCGTCGATCTCGTCCGGCGTGTGGCGGAAAAAGTCTTTATTCCGTTTACGGTCGGCGGAGGTATCCGCAGTGTCGATGATTTCCGCGAAATTCTCCGGGAGGGCGCAGATAAGATCAGCATCAATTCCTCTGCGATCAATGATCCGACATTGATCGCGCGCGCCGCGGAAAAATTCGGATCCCAATGTGTGGTCGTGGCGGTCGATGCCAAACGGCGTTCGGACGGCACCGGCTGGAACGTGTATAAAAACGGCGGACGGATCGACACCGGGCTGGATGCTCTGGAATGGATCGACAAAGCGTGGAAGCTCGGTGCGGGAGAGATCCTGCTTACGAGCATGGACTGTGACGGCACAAAAGCGGGTTATGACATTGCTCTTACCAAGGCAGTCTCGGATCTCGTGAATATCCCGGTGATTGCTTCCGGCGGTGCCGGAACCATGGATCATTTTTACGAGGCATTGACGGTCGGCGGCGCCGAAGCTGCGCTAGCCGCATCGCTGTTCCATTATAAGGAGATGGAGATCCGCGATCTGAAGGCATTTCTGCGGGAGCGAGGGGTTCCGGTGCGCCTGTAAAAGGAGAAAGGAGGCATCCACATGGCAGCCATCTCAAATGACTGGCTTGGCCCGTTGAGCGCTGAATTTAAAAAGCCGTATTATGCTGCACTATATCGAAAGATCAAGGAAGAGTTTACCGATCATGTCGTTTATCCTCCTGCGGATCAGATCTTCAATGCTTTTCATTTGACACCCTTATCCGAGGTGAAAGTGCTGATTCTGGGCCAGGATCCGTATCATGAGCCCGGTCAGGCGGAAGGACTGTGCTTTTCCGTCAGTCCGGGGACGGATATACCGCCGTCGCTGCAGAATATCTATAAAGAACTGCACTCTGATATTGGGTGTTATATACCGAATAACGGCTCTTTGAAAAAGTGGGCTGCGGAAGGGGGTTTACTATTAAATGCAGTACTCACGGTTCGGGCTCATCAGGCCCATTC
>CAYLPO010000124.1:0-5382 GCA_964385575.1 uncultured Lachnospiraceae bacterium
GATGCGATTTTCGTTTGGGCTGCATAATCGGCCGGCGGACGTAGCAAAAATCAAAGCGAGTATCTGCTCGACGGCCAGCCCATCGAAAAATACACCGAACGCCAGCTCACACGGATCCGGAACCGGAAGATCGGCTTCATCTTTCAGAGTTTTAACCTGATCTCGGACCTGAGCGCGGAAGAAAATGTGGAACTGCCGCTGATCTACCAGCGCGTCCCTGCGAAAGAGCGGAAAGAACGCGTAAAAGAGGCGTTGGAGAATGTGGAACTGTACGACCGCAGACACCACCACCCGAACCAGCTCTCCGGCGGACAGCAGCAGCGCGTGGCCATCGCGCGCGCCATGGCCGGGCACCCCTCTCTCTTCCTGGCAGACGAGCCCACCGGAAACCTGGACCAGAAGACCGGGCAGCAGATCATGGATCTGTTCCACCGGCTGAACGAGGAGGGAAACACCATCGTTCTGATCACGCATGATGAGCACGTGGCCGCGCAGGCGAACCGCGCGATCCGGATCATGGATGGGCGCGTGGAGGAACTTACGGACGAGACATTGCCCGCTGACACCTGCGAAGAGGAGGTGACGGCATGATCTTACAATCCTTCAAGATGGCCCTGAAGTCCATCCTCTCGAATAAAATGCGGTCGTTTCTGACCATGCTCGGCATTATCATCGGCGTGTTCGCGCTGGTCGTGCTGGTCTCCCTGGTGAACGGCGCCACAAGCAACATCACCGACACCATTGCAGGTCTGGGCACGAACCAGATCAGTGTCTACATCTATAATGAGGGCTTTCGCCTCGAGGATCTGCAGGCGCTGACCGAGGATGAGGCCATCGAGTCCGTGGCTCCCTACGTGGAGAGCAGTGCCATCGCATCGACGTCCGTCGCGCAGAAGAACGCACAGATCATCGGCACGACCGCGGCGCTCGCGCAGATGCAGGACATGCAGCTGGAATCCGGGCGGTTCCTGATGACGCCCGACGTCGACAACCACACCTACGTCTGCGTGATCAATCACGACCTGGCGACCGAGGTCATGGGCCGAACGAACGTGGTCGGCGAGTACATTAAGCTGAACGGGCAGCGGTTTCTGATCATCGGGGTGCTCTCCGAAGATGACAACTCGCTCGCGAGTTACTGGGGCGCGAGCTACATGGCCTATGTGCCGCATTCCACGCTGGTGCGAATCAGCGATGTCGGCCGCAGCATCAGCTCGTTCTACGCCTCGGCGGCGAACGACGACATGGCTGCCTGCGAGGATGCGCTGAACACGCGGCTCGCGGAGCGCCTGAACGACGACCCGGAGAACCCCGAGAACTACTGGCTGTATAACGAGTCCTCCTACGCGGAGGCCATGCAGGAGGTCACCGCGACCCTCTCGCTGCTGCTGGGCGGCATCGCCGCGATCTCGCTTCTGGTCGGCGGCATCGGTATCATGAACATCATGCTGGTGTCGGTCACCGAGCGGACGCGCGAGATCGGCATCCGAAAAGCCATCGGCGCGGGACGCGGGACCATTATGCTGCAGTTTCTGATCGAGTCGCTGGTGGTCAGTCTGATGGGCTGCCTGATCGGTATCCTGTTTTCGGGCATCCTGCTGAAAGTCTTAAGCTCGGTGGATCTGTCCTTCCTGAACATCGGGCTCGACTCGGGCATGAGCTTCTCGATCGACCCGAAAATCGCGCTGCTCTCGGTGCTGTTCTCGATCGGCATCGGTGTGCTGTTCGGGCTGTATCCGGCGAATAAAGCCGCGAGGATGAAGCCGATCGATGCGCTGCGGTATAACTGATCGATTTCGGATCGTTTCAAACACAAAACGGCCGGAGGATTTCCTCCGGCCGTTTCTTTTTATGGGCAATGCTGCCCCGCCTTACTTCCGGATAAAGTCCGCCGCGTACTCGATCATCAGCGCGGTCAGCTCCCGCTCATCCGTTAGAACGTCATAAATCCCGTCCTCGGAGAGCACTCCGCGCGGCAGATCCGCCGGCAGCTTTCCGGCCTCGTCATCCTCGAAGTCCTGCCGCCACTCCTCGCTGCCGTAGTACTCGTCCAGGGCGCGGATCTTATCCTGCACCGCACGATAGCCCTCCAGCGCGTCGCCGAGCACCGAGAGCGCGTCCTCAGCCTCATGGAGCATGGTCTCATAATGTGTAATGCGTTCGATCTGGTTCATGTGTATCACCCCCGAAAGCTCTTCGTTCCCGGTGTCTCTCACTCCGCCATCCAGACACTGACACGGTTAAAGACCTCATCCGCGTCATGACCCGGCTCGACCATGATCTCATAGTTTACGCCCTCGCCGACCACGAACGCATAGCACTGCGTTCCGTCGTCCAGCGCGAACATCACGCCGGCGCCGACTTCCGAATAGCTTTCGTCTCCGCTGTGCTCCGCGATGGCGGTTTCATACTCTTCCTGCGTCATATAGACTGCAAACGCGGCTGCCTCGGCCTCCCCGTCGTTGGGCTCGTCATAAATGTACGTGGCGTTCTCGCCGAATTCTACGCTCCAGCCGCAGCTGATATCCACGGCCACCGTGACGTCATGCCCGTCGAACGTAAACTCGTTCGCCGCGATCGACGCTCCGCTGTCCGGTGCCGGTTCCGCCTCGGCAGGCGCGTCGGTCTCCGCAGGTCCGGCCGTTTCCGCAGGTGCAGCGGTCTCCGCACCGCCGCCGGACGCTCCGCCCGAGCCGCAGCCCGCCAGAAGAGCCGCTGTCATCACAGCCACCATCATTCCAATCAAAAACTTTTTCATATTACCCGGTTTTCCCTTCGATTCGTATCACCGCTCCTCGCGGAAATAATTCAGTCCCAACGCCTGAGGCTGGCCGGTACTCTTCGACTTCTTCATGGATGTCACGATCAGCACGACCGCAGTGATGATGAACGGCAGCGCCTGGTACAGCTGCGTGGGAATCCGGGACAACCATCCCAGCACTGTCGGGAAGGCCGACGCGAGCGAAGTGCCGGACACCTGCAGGGTATTAAAGAAGCCGAAGATAAACGTGCCGAGCAGCGCCAGGATCGGACTCCAGTTTGCGAAGATGACCAGTGCCACCGCGATCCAGCCGTAGCCGTTCGTCCACACGGTCGAGGACAGCGAGCCGTTCAGGTTCAGACCCATGTACAGGCCGCCCAGGCCCATGATGCCGCTGCCGACCATGATATTGATGTATTTATACTTCACGATGTTGATGCCGACCGCATCCGCCGCTGCCGGATTTTCGCCGATGGACCGGGTGCGCAGTCCCAGCCGCGTGTGCTTCAGGTAGATCCAGACCAGAACGGCAATGATAATGCCCATATACACCATGGCGTTCTGCGAGAACAGAATGCGGCCCAGCGCCGGGATCTGTGAAAGCCCGGGGATCTGGAGTTCCGCGAAGCCCCGCACCATGGAAGGGAAGTTCTGCAGCACGGGCCACTCGTGCGCCTTCACGCCGTTGCCCACGAAGAAGAATACGCCCAGGCCGAATGTCGTCAGCGTCAGACCGGTGATGTTCTGGTTCGCCTGCAGGCTCACGGTCAGGACCGAGAAGATCAGACCGCAGAGCGCACCCGAGACGAAGGCCACGATCAGACCGACCAGGAAAGAGTTCGAATAGCAGCCCGCAATGTAGCCGAACATGGCGCCGACCGCCATGGTACCCTCGACACCCAGGTTCAGGCTGCCGGATTTTTCGACCATGATCTCGCCGACCGTGCCGTACAGCAGCGGAATGTTATAGACGATAATGTTATGGAGGAATGTGATCAGGATAAAACTACTGTTCATTTTTAACCTCCTCTCCTTCCTGCGCCGCAGTCATCGTGTCCGCGGCGGTTTCCGCTGCGGGTGCCTGCTCCGCGAACACCTCGCGGTTCTCTTCGGTCACCTCATCGGCCAGCGTCTGCATGACCTCGCGGATGGCTTCCTTCTTCCCTGCGCCGGCATTGCCCGCGTCCTTCTCCGTGCGGACCAGTTGGAACCGGCAGAAGAAGTCTGCCACCAGGACCGCGAACAGGATCATGCCCTGCAGCATGTTCGCGAAGTTCGCGTCGACCGCGCCGAACGTCGATGCCGCAACCGTCGATCCGTAGTTCAGGATACTGATCAGCGCGGAAACTACGAAGATCCCGCCCGTGGACAGTTTCGCGAGCCAGGCCACGATGACGCCGGTCCAGCCGACATTGCCCGTGATGGCCGTGGAAAGGATACCCGCGGTACCGACCTTGAAGGCGGCCGCCAGACCGATCAGCGCAGCGGAGATGAACACCGTCCGCACGATGATCTTCCGGACATTCATGCCGGCATAATGCGCGGAGTTCGGCGAGTCGCCGACGACCGCGATCTCATAGCCGTGCTTCGTCTTCTTCAGATAGATATGCGCGATGATCCCGATGATGATCGTGAAGATCACGCAGATGTTCAGCGTGAATTTCCCGATGGGGATCCCGGGCCAGCTCGCGATCCGCGCGAAGCTGCCGAACGTGGTCCGCGCGGAGTCATGGTTCAGGAAAATGTTCCAGTCGCCCGCGGTATTCGCGAAATAGATGATGATATACAGGGCAATGTAGTTCAGCATCAGCGTCAGCAGCGTCTCGTTTGTTCCGAACTTGACCTTCAGCGCCGCGACGAAGCAGCCGTAAATGCCCGCGACGACGACCGCTGCCACACACATCAGAAGAAGCGTCACCGCCTGCGGGAGCGCCGGTCCGAATTTGAACGCGACGAACGCCGCGGCCAGCGAACCCATGATGAACTGACCCTCGCCGCCGATGTTCCAGAAGCGCATCTTAAACGCGAACGAAAGCGCCACCGAGGTCAGCACCAGGGGAACGAACACCTTCAGGTAGTTCTCGAAGGCCTTATAGGCGATGCGGTTTCCGACCATACCCATCGTGGCCATGTTAAAGTAGTAGGACAGCGGATTCACGCCGATGATCGCGAGGATCACGGCTCCGATCGCCAGCGCGACCGCAATCGCGATCACGTAGTACAGGATCTTTTTGCCCAGCGGGCAGCTGTCACGTTTGATCACATGGAACGGCATGATCACTCACCTCCTTCCGCACCGTCTTTACTGTGCGCGGCGTTTTCCGCCGCCGCTCTCGCGGCTTCCCGGGCAGCCTCTGCGGCCTCTCTGGCCGCCGCGACCTGCTCCTCGGCTTCCGCCAGCGCAGCCTCCGCCTCACGAACATCCTTCTGCGCCTCGACTGCCTCCAGCGTCGCCTCGTCGATCTGCGTGTCGCGGGCAATGCCGTACGGCTTCGTCTCATCTTTCCCGGTCAGGTCGAGCGAACCGGTCATCATCAGTCCGAGCTCTTCCTTCGTGGTGTGGTTCGCGTTCACGACGCCCATGACCTTGCTGTGGCAGAGGACCATGATCTTATCGCATA
>CAYLPO010000125.1:0-5372 GCA_964385575.1 uncultured Lachnospiraceae bacterium
CTTCATGCCGTTCGCAGTCTCGACCGTGCGTGACTCTACGCCGTCCATGCTGCACCCGTAATGATCTTCACTCTCCGCGCCTTGTTCTTCATCAGGCTCGTATTCATACGCATTTTCTTCGAAGGGAGGCTCTTCTTCCGCATACGCGGGTGTCTCCTCATAAATCTCCGAAGTATCATAAGTGACGCCTGACGCGCGATCCTCAAACTCTCCGGGATAAGACTCGGTCTGCGCCGCCTCCTCATAAGGATTCGCGGGCGCCTCCGGTTCTTCATCTCCGTAGCTGATCGCCGCGTAATCATCCGCAGACAGTTCGCGATCCTGATAATACCGGCGGCCGGCATCGGGCCGTCCCTCGTCTTTTCTCGCCGCCGCATAGCGGTCTTCGAACACGGTGCCGGTCTCGCTGTCGATATAGATGCTGTCCTGCTGATACTCCGGATTCTTTAAACCGCTCATATTCGAGTGCAGATCGTCGATCTTCTGCAGCTCGGCATTCGTAAACCGGAACCTCGACGCGGCAATCCTTTCATCCGAATTCCGTTTATCCGGTGTATCCTGAAGTCCAAACTCAGGGGAAGGAGTCTCCCGATGCACCTCCGGCGCAGGTTCCTCCTGCGCGAAGGGCGTTTCCTCCTCGATCCGGCCCAGTTTTACATCAGAGAGTTCATCGGCACGGTTCTGAGGCTGAGCAGATTTTCGGGCCGGCTGCGCCGCGCGATAGCCGGAATCGATCCCGCTGATCGTTCCTTCAAGCGGTGTGCGGTCCATGAGCGCATCGGAGGCTTCATGCGTGCTGCCGGACCTCGACCCGCCGCTGTTTCGAAGCCGGGGTTCCGGCATGGACGAAAGCGAAGTATTCTTCGTTACACCGCGGAATACCTGACGATCATCGGCAGGCGCGGGGTCTTCATAATATTCCTCCGGTTCTTCTTCGTAATAACGTTCGCGCCCGGCACGCCGCTCTTCGCGTCGCTGTGCACGTCTCGCTTCCTGGCGTTCCGCCAGACGTTCTGCCGCGCCCTCGCGGCCTTCGCGGATCAAAGGAATGATCTGATCACGGATCGGCTCCCACAAGAGCACGACTAAACCGATGACCGCCAGGATCAGAGAGATCAGGATGCAACCTCCTCTGCCGACCCCTTTCGCCAGCGCATGCGCGATCCCCCCGCCGAGCAGGCCGCCTGCCGGGTGGTCGATGGAACCACGGTAAAGATCGGCGGCGCGAACCGATGCCGCGGGATCCGCAGTCCGTGCCGCATGGAACAATGTACAGAAAAATACAAAGGCAACGACCGCGCCGAACAGTTTCAGATAAACGGTGCGCTCCGGCACCTCTGCCAGATAGACCGCATAGTAAAACCACAGAACGGCTCCGACAGCCAGACCGATGGGAAACACATATCCCATCACGCCGAAAAGGCCCATCATCAGCCCGTGGAAAAAATCTCCCACGACTGACATCAGGCCGAGATTTCCCAGAAAGAACAGGGCACCTGCCGCGACACACACCGCCGTGATCACGAGCGGAGTCAGATCACGTTCCGGCGCGGCACTCTGCCGCGAACGACCCTGCCGCGATCCGCTCCCCCGCGATGCGCCGGAGCGCGAACCGGCAGCCCGTGTACTGCCGGAACGGGAAGCCCCGCTCCCTGAACGTTTCGTATTTTTCGTGCTGTTGCTCAATGGCCCCTCCGTAAAATCTTCAGGATCTTTCCTGAAGCAGTTTTCTGACGCCCGCCAGCTTCACACAGATACAGAACAGATCCACCGCCTCCTGCAGCTCCTCCTGCGAGGGATACGTCGGCGCGATCCGGATGTTCGAATCCCGGGGATCTTTCTTATAAGGGTAGGTCGCACCCGCCCCGGTCAGCTTCACGCCTGCCTTCGCGGCCAGTTCAACCGTCTGTTTCGCGCAGCCGGGCAATGTGTCGACCGCCACGAAATAACCGCCCGCGGGTTTTTTCCAGCTCAACAGGCCCGTGCCGCCCAGCTCGCGCTCCAGTGTATTCAGAACGATATCGAACTTCGGGATCAATTCCGCCGCGAGCTGCTTCATATGCGCGCGCACTCCATCTGCATTCCCGAAGTATCGCACGTGGCGAAGCTGGTTCAGCTTATCAAATCCGATGGTCTGAACACCCAGCAGCTTCAAAATCTCCGCTTTCGCCTCCGGGCAGGCGGCCATGATGCTGACGCCCGCGCCCGGGAACGTGATCTTCGAGGTCGAGCAGAAGTACAGGACCCTGTCCGGGTGACCGGCCTCAATGCAGGCGTCGATCACGTTCAGCAGCTTTTTTTCTTCATAAAGGTGATGCACGCCGTAGGCATTGTCCCAGAAGATGCGGAAGTCCGGGGCCGCGCACTCCATGCTTACCAGGCGGCGCACGGTCTCATCGCTGTAACAGGTGCCGTCCGGGTTCGAATACAGCGGAACGCACCAGATGCCCTTGACCTTCTCGTCCTTGACCAGCTCCTCGACCATGTCCATGTCGGGTCCGTCTTCGAGCAGGGGAACATTGATCATCTCAAACCCAAACAGCTCTGTGATGGCAAAATGACGGTCATAGCCGGGAACCGGGCAGATCCACTTCCGTCCCTCAACACGTCCCCAGGGTTCATGGCACATGGTGACGAAGTTCACGATCCGCTGCATGGAATCATACATAATGTTCAGGCTGGAATTCCCGCCGACGATGATGCTGTCCGCAGGTATATCGTACAGTTCCGCAAAGAGCTGCCGGATCTCCGGAATGCCTTCCAGCGCACCGTAGTTGCGCGGATCGCCTACTTCACAGTCGAGGTTCGTCTCGTCCAGCGCCGTGAGAAGTCCGTTCGTCAGATCCAGCTGATTCGGACCGGGCTTTCCGCGGGACATATCCAGAGTCAGCCCGCGCGCAGCAAACTCTTCATACTGCGCGGCAAGCTCACGCTCCAGCGCCTCCAGCTGTTCTTTCGAATACTCCGTGATCTTCATAAAAACTCCCTTCTGTCTCACCTTTGGCTGCTGTGCTTACAGTGATGCGGCTTTCTCCGCAGCTGCCCGGAACGCGTCCATGAGTGCGCCGCGGAAACCGGCGTCCTCCAGAACGTTCACGGACTCGATCGTCGTTCCCGCGGGGGAACAGACCATATCTTTCAGTTCACCGGGATGTTTCCCGGTCTCCAGCGCCAGCTTTGCGGAGCCGTAAATAGTCTGCGCTACCATGCGCATGGCCATGTCTCTGGGAAGGCCGCACGCCACCGCGCCGTCCGCCAGCGCTTCAATCATCATAAACACCGAAGCCGGGCTCGAACTGACCGCGGTAAACGCGTTCATGAGCCGTTCCGGAATGATCTCAGCCTTTCCGAATGAGCGGTAAAGCTCCACGATCCGCTGCGTTTCCTCTTCCGTCACGTTTGCGTTCGGAACGACCACGGAGCAGCTCTCCCCAACCAGCGCAGAGGTCGTGGGAAGTGTCCGGATGATCTTCTTATCCGCGCCCAGATACGATTCCAGAAACGCGATGTCCTTTCCCGCGACGATCGAGATGACAGGCTGATTCGCACGGACACTGCCCGCGATCTCCGTCAGCACTTCCGCTAAAAACTGCGGTTTCACGGCCAGGAGGAACATTTCCGACTCCGTGACCACTTCGACGTTCGAACCGGTCGCCGCAACGCCGAGCTCGGACGCCGCCGCATTCCGCTTCTGTTCCGAGAGTTCACTGATCAGGATTTCCTCCGGCGCATAAACGCCTGCGGCGATCAGGCTTTTGATGATGGCTCCGCCCATGTTGCCGAAACCGATAATGCCCAGTTTTTTCATAATTCGACTCCTTTACACACCGACTTCAACGGGCGGACCGGCCTCTTCCTCGGCCTGCTCGTGGAACAGCTCATACTCTTTCTCATCCACGACCGGCAGGTCCTCCAGCGAGGACAATCCGAACACGCGGAGGAATTCCTTCGTGGTCCCGAACAGCACCGGGCGTCCGGGAGCGTTCAGTCTGCCGACTTCCTCGATCACGCCGAACTCCAGCAGTCTGTCCACCGCGTGCGCGCAGCTGACGCCGCGGATCCGCTCCATCTCCAGTCTGGTCACCGGCTGACGGTAGGCAATGATCGACAGCGTTTCCATGGCCGAATCACTGAAGTGATACTTTTTCGGCCGGGACGCCACGCGGATCAGCGCGGGATACACTTCCTTTTTCGTGCACATCTGCCAGCCGTCGTCGATCCGCACGATCTGGAGGCCTGAGCCGCGCAGCTCATATTCGCCCCGCAGCGTGAGCAGAATCTGCTCCGCGGTCTCCTCGTCTGTCTCCGCCGCCGCTGCCAGGGCTGACAGCTCGACCGTGTCCCCCATGGTGAACAGGACGGCTTCGACGGCGGCTTTTTTCTCTGCAAAGTTATTCATAAATTCACCATATTGCCGACGAATTCATCTTCACTCGTCCGCATTCTCGGTCAATGCCTTCAGCTCTTCTTCCGACATCTCGCCGGTGTCGATCGCCTCAAGGCTGATCTCCCCGCCGGTCTCCTCCTGTGTCACGCCCAGGCGTCCCATCTTCACCAGTTCCAGTACCGCAAGGAATGTGACGACCATCTCGACTTTTCCGGTGCTGCCGGTCAGCAGTTCCCGGAAAGTGAGCTTTCCCCGGGTCCGGGCCATGCCCAGGATCACACGGGACTTGTCATAGATCTTAAAGGTCTCCTTCTCGATCCGCCCGAAGTTATGGCGGACCGGGTCGACATTTTCCTCGATCCGGCGCAGCGCTGCCTGAAATGCCTCAGTCAGAGCCTCGACCGTCACATCCGCAAACAATGCGTCCACATCCGGCGGAGGAATGTAGGAGGCCACCTCGGGCGGGATCGATTCTGCCCGGAACAGTGTCTGTTCCGCGTCTTCCTCATATTCCCGGAGCATCTGCGTATTCGCTTTCATGAGCTTATACGCGATCAGGCGGGCGACCAGTTCGGCTCTGGGGTCTTCCTCCTCGCCGTTTTCATCGACTTCCGCGGGCAGGAGCATGCGGGCTTTGATATCCAGCAGGGTCGCCGCCATGACCAGAAATTCGCTGGCCACATCCATGTCTTCCGTCTGCATCCGCACGACATACTCCATGTACTGGTCCGTGATGATCGCGATCGGGATGTCGTAGATGTCGATCTTATTTTTTTCGATCAGATGCAGCAGAAGGTCCAGCGGGCCTTCAAATGCATCCAGACTGACGGTTATGCTCATCGTTTCTCTCCGCGCACGAGCTTCAGGATCACCAGATCCGGCAGGTTGTTCAGACGCAGTTTAAAGGAGTGCGTCCCGAGCCCCGCGCTGATGATCATGTCACAGGTCCCTTTCGTATATCTCCCCTTCGAATAACGCGGGAAGA
>CAYLPO010000126.1:0-5366 GCA_964385575.1 uncultured Lachnospiraceae bacterium
TTCCCATCATCACCGAAGAAGAGGCGATGCGGATGCTGGGCATGTGAAGGGGTTTAGACAGGAGAGCGCAGGCCGGATCACGGCTGTGCGGAACACAGGAAAGGAGACATCATGAAGATCGCGATCGCGAACGACCACGCAGCCACGGACCTGAAAATGGAGATCATGGCATATCTGCAGGAGAAAGGGCATGAAGTCGTGAATTTCGGCACGGACGGCCATGACAGTGTGAACTACCCGGAGTATGCGGAGCCTGCGGCCAATGCTGTCGCATCCGGCGAATGCGACCTCGGCGTGCTGATCTGCGGGAGCGGCGTGGGAGTCTCCCTGTGCGCAAATAAGGTGAACGGTATCCGCTGCGTGGTGTGCTCGGAACCGTATTCGGCGCAGATGAGCCGCCGCCATAACAACACGAATATGCTGGCGTTCGGTGCGCGTGTGGTCGGTCCCGACATGGCGAAGATGATCGTCGACGCCTGGCTGGACGCGGAGTTTGAGGGCGGCCGCCATCAGACGCGCGTGGATATGATGATGGATATCGAGCGGAGGAACCGCGGGCTTTAACGAGCCGCGGGGTTTAAAGCGCCGCAGGCTGCGGAACGGGTCGCTGCGCAGCAGAGAGGATCTGACAGATGAATTACGGTCTGATCGGAGAAAAGCTGGGACACAGCTGGTCGAAGGTGATACACGAAGCTTTCGGCCTCTATTCCTATGAGCTGAAGGAACTGGCGCCTGCGGAAGTCGAAGATTTTTTGCGCGGCCGCACGTTTTCCGGGATCAATGTCACGATCCCTTATAAAAAGACTGTTATGCCGTATCTGGATGAGATCGCGGAGGACGCCGCTGCGGTCGGCGCGGTAAACACTGTCGTGAACCGCGGCGGAAAGCTGGTCGGGCATAACACGGACCGCGGCGGATTTATCTACATGCTGCGGGCCGGCGGCATTGATCCGGCGGGAAAGAAGGCGCTGATCCTGGGCACCGGTGGTGCGTCGCTGGCCGTAAAGGCCGGACTGGAGGCGCTGGGGGCAGAACAGATCTTTTTTGTGAGCCGCAGCGCGGGCACAGACGCGAAAAATGTGATATCTTATGAACAGGCGCAGGCAGAACATGTGGATGCCGGGATCATCGTGAACGCTACTCCGGTCGGGATGTATCCGAAAACGGAGGCATCCCCGTTGGATCTGACGCCTTTCCGGAACTGTGAAGCGGCTGCGGATATTATTTATAACCCTTCGGTAACAAGATTTACAGCACAGGCAGCGTCGCTGGGCATGAAAGCGGTGACGGGTCTGGATATGCTGGTGGCACAGGCGGTAGAGGCTGCCGGTTATTTCCTGGATCGGGAACCGGATCGGAACTGGTTTTCGGATGCGAAGAACGCTGTGGTCAGATCGCTGGCCGTATTGGAATAAAGGAAACGGATGACTTCTGGGAGATGACTGTATGGGTGAAACGATAAAGATCAGAAACATTACATTCGGAGCGGGAATTCCGAAGATCTGTGTGCCCATTACCGGACGGACGCAGGAAGAGATTCTGCAGACAGCCCGGGAGACGGGCCTCTGGAACTGTGACGCGGTGGAATGGCGCGCAGATCTTTACGAGGATCACTTGAATATGGAATCGTTCCGGGATATGTTCCAGAAGCTGTCAAAAGAGTTTCGCGCCTGCTCTCCGGAGAAGATCACCCTGTTTACCGTGCGGACCGCGTCAGACGGCGGCGCTGAGATTCCGCGAAAAGATTACATGCGCATGAATCTGTATGCTGTGGGAAAAGCGGATCTGATCGATATCGAGTATCGCGCCGGAGAGACGGTGGTGCGGGATTTCGTGCAGAAAGCGCAGGAAGCCGGATCGCGCGTGATCGTATCATTTCATGATTTTTCGAAGACGCCTTCGGAGGAAGACCTGGTCGCGCTGATGCGGAACATGCAGAAGACCGGCGCAGATCTGGTCAAGGTCGCTGTCATGCCGCAGACCGAAGAGGATGTGGACCGCCTGATGCGCGCCACCCGCGCTATGAAGGAGAACTATGCCAGGGTTCCTTTGATCACGATGTCGATGGGCGCCATTGGCAGACGGTCGCGCGTGCGCGGAGAAAGCTTCGGTTCGGTCATGACCTTCGCGAGCGTGAAGGAAGCGTCGGCCCCGGGTCAGATCGAACTGGAACAGCTGCGGCGTGAACTCACGGAGTTTCATAAAGTTCTCACCGTGCTGGGACCCCTGCGCGGTTACAAATAAGAATAACGGTAACAAAACGGCCTCCGGGCCGTTTTTCTGAAAGAAAAACTGAACGAATTGTTCGGAAGGGAGTGTTTATGAGCAAGCATTCACCGACCCATCTGCGTGTGCCGGTTGAGCGTGATAATCCAGCTGTCATGCGATATTCCATGAACTGTATCTCATGCGGCAGCTGTGCCCGCGCCTGTCGGGAGCAGGTGGGGGTAAACGGCGCTTTTGACCTGGAACGCACCGGCGATGCGGCGGTCTGCACCTATTGCGGCCAATGTGTCGCGGAGTGTACCGGATTTGCCATGCAGCCGAAGAGCTCGGTTCCTGCGGCGAAGGCAGCCATCGCAGATCCCCGGAAAGTTGTCATTGCCAGCACCTCGCCCGCGATCCGCGTATCGCTTGCGGAGGCGTTCGGGATGCCGGAGGGAACCATGGCAGAGGGAAAGCTGGTGGCCATGCTGCGCGCACTCGGCTTTGACCGTGTGCTGGATACGAATTTCGCGGCGGATCTCACCGTGATGGAAGAGGCTTCTGAGCTCGTCACACGGATCCGCGAAGGCGGACCGCTGCCCATGTTTACTTCCTGCTGTCCGTCCTGGGTGCGCTGGGCGGAGATCTTCCGGCCGGAGATCCTGCCGAACCTTTCGACGGCGAAGAGCCCCATCGCCATGCAGGGGGTAACGGTTAAGACCTGGTACGCAGAGCAGTGCGGTTTGGATCCGACGAATATCGTGCACATCGCGATCACACCGTGTACGGCGAAGAAAGCGGAGATTTTGCGCCCGGAGCTGAACGCTTCCGGTGCCGGTCAGGATACGGACCTGGTCGTTACGGTCCGGGAACTTGCGGAATGGGCGGACAGAGAAGGTGTGGATTTCTTCCGGCTTGAGGACGCCGCTTTCGATGATCTGATGGGCGAGTCGTCCGGCGCCGGAGCCATCTTCGGGACCACCGGCGGCGTCATGGAGGCGGCCCTTCGCACGGGGTATTACCTGCTGCATGGGGAGAACCCGCCCGCGCATTTTCTGAATCTGACCGAAGTGCGCGGTTATCAGGGCGTCCGCGAGGCGACAGTCGACATGGGAGATATGTTATTGAATGTTGCGGTGATCCACGGAACTGCGAATGCAGGCAGATTCCTGGATGCGGCGCGCGAGAACGGAAAGGAGTACCACTTCATTGAAGTGATGACATGCCCGGGCGGCTGTATCGGCGGCGGCGGTCAGCCGAAACACTTTACGGTCCGCGGCTGCATTCCGCCGAAAAAACGCGGCGAGGCGCTTCACGCGAAGGATCAGGCCGCAGCCATTCGGTATGCACATGAGAATCCGCAGATCCGCCGTGTCTATGCAGAGTGTTACGGTAAGCCTTTGTCCGAGAAGGCGGAAACAGCGCTGCATACGACCTATACCGACAGGAGTGCGGTGCTGACAGGCGCACGGCTGTAAAGGCCCGCCCTGTTTTGCCGGCTGGAAACGGTCCTTACGGAGGAATATCATGAACCGATATGAAAAATACAGCTGGGCGCAAAGCCCGGAGCCCATTCCCGAAGAACAGATCACGGAGACCGTCACCTGTGATGCGGTCATCTGCGGCGCCGGTATGAGCGGCATCGCGGCGGCTTTGAGCGCGGTCGAAAACGGCCTGAAGACAGTTCTGCTTGAGAAAGGAAACACCTACAGTGCCCGCGGCTATCACTTCGGCGCGGCGAATTCTCGCCTGCTGAAGGAAAACGGCGTGGTCAATGACGTGGATGCCATGGCGAAAGAATGGCTGAAAGTCACGGCGAGCCGCGTCAATGAAAGCTTGGTCCGTAAATTTCTGATCCGAAGCGAAGACGGCCTGAACTGGCTTCTGGATCACACAGATGCGCACGGCATCGGCAGCTCGCTTTACGGCGGACAGTATCGGGGGCCGTATTACGAAGAATATGTGGGGACACATATGTTCGACGGCGGCGCGGATGCGGTCGTGCGGATGATGCTGGAGGATGCAGTCGCAGGCGGCTGCGATGTGCGTTATCAGACGCCCGCGGTACAGATTCTGATGGAAGAGGACGGAGGAGATGATGATGACGTTCCGCGTGTCACAGGCGTGATCGCGCAGGATGCGGAGGGGCGTTATATCCGTTTCCTTGCATCGAAAGGCGTAGTGTTCGCGACCGGCGATATCAGCGGAAATCCGGAGATGGTGAAAGACCTGAGCCCGGCTGCATTGTCTGCGAATTCCTGCCTGAATGAGCATGCCTGGCTGGAAACCGGGGACGGAATCCGAATGGGTCTGCAGGCGGGCGCAATGCTGGGTGAGACGCCGTTTCCCTGCACCATCCACATGATGGCTTACAGCATGTTTACGATGCATTTCCTGTCGGTCGACCGCCAGGGCATTCGTTATATGAACGAGGACACTTGGACGCAGGGACGCACGATGACCATCATTCGCCGTGACCCGAAGCATCCGTGGGCCTGGATGGTGATGGATGCGGATTGGCAGAAGCAGGCGGCGGAGACCATGCATCTGGGCGGCGGAATCGCCTGGGATTTCGTGTTCCGGCCTTTGGGCAGCACGAACTATGAACTGACGGCTGCCATCGCGAATGCGGGCATCCAGGATGCGCTGGAGCAGGGCGGAGATATCGCGGTGCAGGCGGATACACTGGAAGAGCTTGCGGATCTCATGGGCGTGCCGCAGGAACAGTTTCTCGCGACCATTGCGCGTTATAATGAGCTCGCGGAGAAGGGGCACGATGATGATTTCGGTAAGAGGCCGGAATTTATGGCTCCACTCGTGAAGCCGCCGTTTACCGCGGTCAAGTGCGGCGGTTCGCTGCTGAACGTGATCGGCGGTCTGGAAGTGAATACGGATCTGCAGGTGATCACGCCGGAGAGGAAGCCCATCCCCGGGCTGTACGCCATCGGAAACTGCATGTCGGGGCTGTACGCCATTGATTATCCGCTGCTGCTTCCCGGAAACAGTCACGGGCGGTGTATCACCTTCGGTTATCTGGTCGGACGGATCCTGGCCGGGAAGGAATAAGGAAAGAAAAAAAGATCAAAAAAAGAGGGCCTCCTGGATCTGGTGTGCGCCCCGTCAAGTAGACAGTGAAAAATGAAAAAGTTTGTGCCGCCAGT
>CAYLPO010000127.1:0-5353 GCA_964385575.1 uncultured Lachnospiraceae bacterium
GGAGCCGGAGACGGCCCCGTTCTCGTCATAGGTCTTATAGGCGTATTTGAGATGTTCTCCTCGGATCATGTCTCCTCCGCAGCGCCTGTGAAAAAGCGCTTGAAAAAAATGCCATTTTATTTTATATCAAAGGATAGTCATTTACAAGGAAAGACCCTGCGAGTTGAGGCAGGAGATTGAAGGAGATTCGTTATGAGACATTCATTTACCCCCAGAGGCGTCTGCTCCAGAGAGATCCAGTTTGATCTGGAGGGCAATGTCGTGAAGAATATCAAGTTCATCGGCGGCTGCCCCGGAAACCTGAAAGCCATCGCGATCCTGGCGGACGGCATGACCGTTGAGGATATCACGGCGAAACTGTCCGGGAATACCTGCGGGTTCCGCGACACTTCGTGCCCGGACCAGTTCGCGCAGGCGGTGCAGCTGGCGTATCAGGAAGAGAACGCGTGACCAGGGGTGACAAAGAGAACCGTCCCCCTTGTCGCGCTTGACGAACATCTTTATTCAAGGTAAAATCTACGCAGTATGTAATGGGAAGCCGGGTCCTGCCGGCTGCCCCGCAGATATTCAGAAAGGACTTGAAAGATCATGAAGAGAGTTAAGACCCTTACCTCGAAGACACTGAAGGAGAGCCTGAAGAAGGGCGGCTGCGGCGAGTGCCAGACTTCCTGCCAGTCCGCGTGCAAGACCTCCTGCACCGTCGGAAACCAGACCTGCGAGAACAAGGAGAGATAAGACAGTTTCTGTCTGTAAACCATGTCATTGTCCGAGGGCGCGTATACGCCCTCTTTTTATCCTGAAAGGGAATTTATATGATCGCTGCGAATAACGTCACTCTGCGTTTCGGAAAGAAGGCTCTTTTCGAGGACGTGAACATCAAATTTACCGAGGGAAACTGCTACGGCATCATCGGCGCAAACGGCGCCGGAAAGTCCACGTTCCTGAAGATCCTGTCGGGTGAGCTCGAGCCCTCGAAGGGCTTCGTGTCCATCACTCCCGGTCAGCGCCTGTCTTTCCTGAAGCAGGATCACTTCCAATATAATGACCAGACCGTTCTGGATACGGTCATGCGCGGAAATCCCCGCCTGTTCGAGGTCATGGAAGAAAAGGATGCCATCTACGCGAAGGAAGATTTCACGGACGAGGACGGCATCCGCGCCGCGGAACTGGAGACGGAGTTCGCGAACATGAACGGCTGGGAGGCGGAGTCCGACGCGGCCACGCTGCTGAACGGCCTGGGTGTGGACACCGAATATCATTATCTGACGGTCGGAGAGATTCCGGATGCCCTGAAGGTGAAGGTCCTGCTGGCACAGGCGCTGTTCGGGAATCCGGACATCCTGCTGCTCGATGAGCCGACGAACCACCTGGATCTGGATGCCATCGAGTGGCTCGAGGAATTTCTGATCAACTTCGAAAATACCGTCATCGTCGTCAGCCACGACCGCTATTTCCTGAATAAGGTCTGCACGCAGATCGCCGACATCGATTACGCGAAGATCCAGCTGTACGCCGGAAACTACGACTTCTGGTATGAATCCAGCCAGCTGATGATCCGCCAGATGAAGGAAGCGAATAAGAAGAAGGAAGAGAAGATCAAGGAACTGAAGGAGTTCATCCAGCGCTTCTCCGCGAACGCCTCGAAGTCGAAGCAGGCGACCGCGCGTAAGAAAGCCCTGGAGAAGATCGAGCTTGACGAGATCCGCCCTTCGAGCCGGAAGTATCCTTATATTGATTTCCGCCCTGAGCGTGAGATCGGAAACGATGCACTGGAAGTGAAGGGCCTGACGAAGACCGTGAACGGCGTGAAGGTGCTGGACAATGTCACGTTCACCCTGAACCGCACGGACAAAGTTGCGTTCGTGGGATCGGATGAGGTCGCGAAGACCACCCTGTTCCAGATCCTGGCTGGCGAGATGGAGCCGGACGAGGGTTCGTACAAGTGGGGCGTGACGACGTCACTGTCGTATTTTGTGAAGGATAATAACGATATCTTTGCGACCGACCTGCCCATCACCGACTGGCTCATGCAGTTCTCGAAGGAGAAGGATGTGACGTATGTCCGCCAGTTCCTGGGGCGCATGCTGTTTTCGGGCGATGACGGCATGAAGAAGATGAACGTCCTTTCGGGCGGTGAGCGCGTGCGCGTGCAGCTGTCCATGATGATGATCAAGGAGTCGAACTGCCTGATCTTCGATGAGCCCACGAACCATCTCGACATGGAGTCGATCACTGCGTTGAATAACGCTCTGATCAAGTTCCCGGGCCTGATCCTGTTCTCGTGCCACGATCATCAGTTCGTGCAGACGACAGCGAACCGGATCATGGAGTTCACACCGGACGGACTGGTCGATAAGATGACTACCTACGACGAGTATCTGGCGGCGGATGAGGCGGCCAGGAAGCGGACGGTGTATACCGCGGTCGAAGGCGACAACTAAGTGTAAATACAGATGAGCGGCGGCAGACACATGACAGACTGTGCAGCTGCTTGCAGCTGTAACAGGCTGGCTGATGGCTGCCGCAGAGCATGGTTTATACGAACAAGGTGAGTAGAAACCATGCCGCTCATCGTTCGGCATTAGAGCGTCAGCTTTGGGCGCCAGATCCGCCGGCGATGCGAGTGTAGCCCTCAACGAGCGGCCCGCAGGGGTGCGAGTTGATCGTTCAATATATTGCCATGTAGTTTAGGCGAATGATATGAAAACATTTGAATTACAAGTCCCCCGCGTCATTGACGACGCGGGGCGTGTCATAGGATACGGAGGCTCGCAGGACTGGTTTCCCGACGGTTGGAAGCGGATGTCCGGCTGCGGCGCGACCGCGGGAGCGGGCGCTGCTGCGGTGCTGGGCCTGTATGACGGTGTCGTCGGTTCCGGGAAGCACGGTGAAGATCCGGACGCCGGCATTGCCCTCGATCGTTTTCCGAAAGACGCCTATGTGGACCTCATGCTGGAAATGTTCTCGCGCATGACCCCGAAAATGATGGGGTATCCTTACGCGGGCAAGTGGGGCCGCGCCTTCCGGACCTATGCCGCGGAACACGGCGCGCACATCGAAGCGGATGTGTATGATCACTGGACAGACTGGAAGGAGGCCTTCGCTTTCGTCCGGGAGCATATCGATGCAGGCGTCCCGGTTCCCATGCTGGTCCTTTATCATCGCGCGCCGGAAATGCAGGATGAGATCTGGCACTGGATTCTGTTGACGGGCTATACGCTGCCGGATGAGGCGGATGAGGCCGATGCCGAAGAAGGCGCCGCCGGCGTGCAGGGACCGCAGATCATCGTCTCCGACTATGCCGACCGCGACCTCTATGCGGCGGAGATCATGCTGGAGGCACACCCGAGGAATCTGGTAAAGATGGTGGATCTTCGTATGGGCGAAGAAAGATGTTGACCGATGCGGCGGCCGGCAAAGGATGGATGTACGATGGGTTTTACAGCTGAGAATTACAAGGATGTGGACGCGCGTGTCCGCGCCGCATGCGAGCGTGCGGGCAGAGACCGGAGCGAAGTGACGCTGATCGCGGTGAGCAAGACCAAACCGCTGGAACAGGTCTGTGACCTGATCGAGGCGGGTGTCCGTGATTTCGGAGAGAATAAAGTGCAGGAGCTGACCGGGAAGCAGGATGTTCTGGCGGGCCGTAAGAAGGTGAGTGAGGATGCTCATGTTCCGGCTGGAGAGCGGGATACCTTTGATGTTCCGTCGGAGACTGTGGCTGAGATGCGCTGGCACCTGATCGGCCATCTGCAGCGGAATAAAGTGAAGTATATCGTCGGCCGCGCGGCCCTCATTCACTCGGTGGACTCGCTGCGCCTGGCGGAGGAGATCGAGAAGGAAGCGGTGAAGCTTTCTGCTGCCGGGGAGGTCCGGAGGGATGCGGAGACACGGACAGATCAGGAGGGTCTTCGGATTCCGGTTCTGATCGAAGTAAACATCGGAAATGAGGAATCAAAGTCCGGCGTCGCTTTCGGGGAAGCCAAAGAGCTGGTGAGGCAGGTCGCGGCACTGCCGCATGTGCGGATCCGCGGGCTGATGTGCATTGCCCCGTATGTGGACGACCCGGAAGAGAATCGCGGACACTTTGCACGGATGCGCGCATTGCGCGATGAGATCGCCGCGGAGCAGATCCCCGGTGTGGAGATGACGGAGCTCTCCATGGGCATGACCGGAGATTTCGAGGTGGCGGTCGAGGAAGGCGCCACGCTGGTACGCGTGGGTACTGCGATCTTCGGCGCGCGGGATTACGCAAATATCTGACAGACGGGACAGCAGCATGAGCGAAACCGGAAAGAAAATCAAAGTCCTGTTTTCGGACCTCGACGGAACACTGATCCGCTATCATCAGCCGGAGATCACGCAGGAGATCTTTGACGCGATCCGTGAACTGAATGAAGCCGGCATCATATTCTGCCCGGCCAGCGGCCGCACGCATGAGAGCCTGCGGAAGATGTTCGCGCCGGTCGCGGATGACGTGTACTTTATCTGCGAGAACGGGGCGGCGGTGTTTTACCGCGGGGAGATGGTCGCGAACCGGGCCATGCCGCGTGACGAGATGCTGCGCGTGACGCATGCGTTTTTGGAGCTGACCGACGGCAAAGGCGAGGCGCTGATGACCAGTCCGAAAGCAGCCTATGTGATCGACCGAGGCCGCGGGATCCGCCCGGCCATGGATGCGCTCGGTGTGTCCTATGACGTGGTTGCGCGCCCGGAAGATGCGGACGATCCGGCTATCTGCAAGGTCGCGTTGTTCGTGCGCGAAGGCATTGCTCCGTATCTGGAGCGTTTGACGGAAGAGACACGGGACTGGAATCCCACGGCTTCCGCTCTCGACTGGATGGACACCGGATGCGCAAATAAAGGCGAGGGTGTCCGCATGGTCTGTGAGCAGCTGGGAATCAACCCTGCCGAGGCTGCCGCGTTCGGGGATAATTACAATGACCTGGCCATGCTGGACCTTGTAGGAACGCCTTACATTATGGAGTCTTCGTCGGAGGAACTGCGCAAACGGTTCTCTCGCCACATCGCGGATCCGGCTGCGGAGATGCGTCGGATCGCGGCGCGGGCCCGTGCGTGGAAAACGACAGGCTGTTGAAATGACTCTGAAACGGAAACGGACAGGGAAACACCCTGTCCGCGTATCATAATCTGTGTTAAAATAATCTATCAGAATCAATAAAAACCTATTGAATTATACGCGCTTTCCGCGCAGGCCGTACCTGCCGGGAGACGGAAAGACTGAGGACTTATGAACATCCCCCAGGATCACATTCGTAATTTTTGTATCATCGCCCACATCGACCACGGCAAATCCTCGCTGGCGGACCGGATCATTGAGCAGACGGGTCTT
>CAYLPO010000128.1:0-5347 GCA_964385575.1 uncultured Lachnospiraceae bacterium
AAACACGTCCCGCGCCCGGTCCAGCTCGTCCTGCGAGCGGATGGTCCAGGCCGCGTGGACCGCGCGGTAGAGCCGCCTGCATATGCGGTATGATGGCTGGTTCTTATGAATGTGGCGATACGCAATAAAATCCGGCTTTGCAAGGAAGTTCACGAGCAGGTTCGTGAGCGCTCCACGCTGGTAAGCCGGGATGTTCACGTCGTCCTTCCCGAAATCCGTGGAGAGCTGCCCCCTCAGCATCTCCGGGCAATGCTTCTTCAGCCACACCAGCACCATGGGGTGAAACGACTCCACGCAGAAGACTCCGTGATAATCCGAAAGCAGCGCTGCAGCGGCCTCGACCGTGCGCTGCGGTTCGCCCTCGGGCTTGATCTCCACGATCAGCGGAACCCGGCCGTTCACGAGCGTCAGCACATCCGCGAACAGCGGAATGCGCTCTGCGGTGCTCTCTTCGTCGCTTTCTTCACTTCCCCCATCATCGGCATCGCCCCCCGGCCCCAGCCGCAGCCCGGAAAGCTCCGCATATGTCATCTCATGCACGTTTCCGTGCACGCCGGTCACGCGCGCCGGATCCGGGTCATGGATCACGACCACTTGGCCGTCCGCGGTCAGCTGAACATCCAATTCAATGCCGTAACCGGCTTCGACCGCGCGCCGGAAGGCGGCCATGGAGTTCTCGGGGATGAACTTCCTGAAATCGGTTTGATCGACCCGCACCGCTGCATTGTCCGATCTTCCCTCCGCAAGGGCATCGGCTTCCGCCGACAGATCCGTATTCCCCGCACTGTGCAGGCCGCGGTGCGCGATATAGGTCTCCTCAAAAGGCCGCAGCCTGTCCTGCCTTCCGTCGTTCGGACGGATGGCGAGGAGCCAGAGGGCTGCAAGTGCAGCAATTACAATTATCAGAATAATCAGCATTTGCATTCTGATATTTACTCCTGTTCCCGGCTTACGCCCTCGATCAGATCCGTCACTACAGCATTCAACTGCACTGCATTTTGCGAAGTGATCACGGGTCTTCCTGTACGCTCCTCAATCGCCTTTCTGGCGTCCCCTGCAACCGCCCCGCCTTCATTTGCCGCCTGACGGTTTTCTTCCAGACCCTGTGGATCACGTACTTTCGTAATTTCTGTCGTGGTGGCTTCTGCCAGCATATTCAGAACCAGCTCAAGAGTACTCATATTGTCACGAAGATTCTCTTTTTTCAGGCCCTTCAGGTCTTTATAATCACGAGTCGACATACCGGACCAAGCCTTCGTAAGCTCGTCGGTCAAAATGGCATACTCAACACCCTTGCGAATACCGTGCTGCTCCCACTGATCTGTCAGCTCCTTTCGCACCTGAATAGCCTGCAGTCTTTGATTGATCCATTCCCTACTATAACCTTTTTTCAGATATGTTTCCAACGCACGGTCGATCGTCTGTTCCGGATCGATCGTCTCCTCGATTCGTTCACGGCCGACCATCGCCAGCCACTGTTTAAACGGCTCGGCCTTTGGCGAGGGAATCGACTGAATGATGCGTAAAAGCTGTTCGGTCGAGGCAACGTCGGTGAGATATCTTTTGCCGTCGGCAGACTGTAGCTTCAGTTGACTACAAATTGTAGTCAACTGAACTCCTTCCTTTTTCATACGGCTTTTCAAAACACTCCAATACTTTGCGGCATGCCGCTGATCTTCCTGACCGGTCAGCGTTCCCACCACATCCACGATCGAAAAATACCACTCCTCACTCTCCGCATCCCAGACCGTTCGGATCCGGCGATTTTCAAATATCTGCATCTGATCCTTCATCCACACCGCTCCTGTCCACCATACTTTCCAGTTCAATAATGTATGCGATCATCCGAATCACATACTCAGGAGGACTGCTCCGCCCCTGTTCCCACTGCTGCAGTGTCCGCACCGGAATTCCAAACCGTTTCGCAAACTTACCTTGCGAAAGGCCTGTTATTTTTCTGATTTCTGCAATATTCATCGATATGATCACCTCTTTGACCTTTCTGTTACAATTATACGTCGTCAGCGTATATGCGTCAACGGCGTATATACGTTATCGGCGTATGTGTATCGACGGCGTATTTCGTCCGATAGTATTACATTACAAAAAAGAACTCCCCCGGCATTGCCGGAGGGAGTCAAATCCGAAATCTTCATAATTATCATTATTGACTAATGTCTCAAAAACGAGGATCACACCTCTTCCTTCGCCCGCTCGACCAGCCGTCGGCCCAGCTCATAAGCCGCCTGCAGGTCCTCCTCGAAATGCGCGTCGCGGTAGGCCCGCTTCTCCGCTTCGTCGAAGAGATTGAACTCATAGCGGTCATAGTCCGCGAACTGGTAGGTGTTGCAGATGTAGAGCAATTCATTATGCCCCATGATCTGGCCCATGATGTTCGCGGTGTCGGACAGGATCGCCGGATAGTTCCAGTTCTCCATCAGGTCACGCGGACAGTTCATGGTGTAGATCATGCCGGTCGGGATGACCTTGTCCCGGTAGACCTTCTGCTTCCCGTCTTCGTGATAGTAGGAGCCCACCGGGAACAGCCAGCGCTCCAGAAACGCGCGCGTCATGCCCGTAGGATAGTTATAATACACCGGCGTGCCCACGATGACCACGTCCGCCTCATGGCATTTCTCCAGCACCGGGCGCAGCGCGTCGCGCACCGCGCACAGGCCGTTCGTGCGGCTGTTTTTGATCTTGCAGGCGAAGCAGCTGATGCATCCGCGGTATTCGTAGTCGTACAGGCGGATGGTCTCGACCTCCGCGCCCGCAGCCGCGGCGCCCTCCGCCGCTTTCGCCAGTGCCTTTTCCGTGTTCCATCCCTTGCGGGGACCTCCGTTGATCAGTATTGCCCTCATGTCATTTCCTCTCACTTCAGCCCGAACGCCTCGCACACCTTCACCAGCTCATCGCGGATCTGAATGTGCTGCGGGCACACCTGCTCGCAGGCACCGCACTTCACGCACTCGTTCGCGTGCTTATGGCCGTGCCGCTCGACCAGCCAGTTCTCCTGGAACCTCGCGTATTCCTTGTCTCCGTACAGCGTCAGATAGTTCATGGCTGTGAACGAACCGGATACACCGATGTCCATGGGGCAGACCTTCGCGCAGTAATTGCAGCTCGTGCAGGGAATGACCGGATACTTTGCAAGCACCCCGCGCGCCTCTTCGATCACCGCGCGCTGCGCCTCGGTGAGTCCGGTAAAATCCTTCATATAGGAAACATTGTCCTGCATCTGCTCCAGCGTACTCATGCCCGAGAGCACCGTGATCACGCCGTCGAGATCCGCCGCGAAGCGCACCGCCCAGGACGCCACGGAAGCATCCGGATCCGCCGCCTTCAGCACCGCTGCCACATCTTCCGGAGGATTCGCCAGAATGCCGCCCTTCACGGGCTCCATGATCACGACCGGCTTCCCGTGCTTCCGGCAGACCTCCCAGCACTCGCGCGAACGCACGGCGGGCAGATCCCAGTCCGCGTAGTTGATCTGCAGCTGCACGAACTCAGCGTCGGGGTTCGCCGTCAGAACTTCATCGAGCTCCTGCGGCGTCGAGTGGAACGAAAAGCCCCAGTGCTTCACCAGCCCCTTCGCCTTCTGCTCGCGGATCCAGTCCCACATCCCGAACTTCTCGAAGACCTTCGAGCGGAAGTCGCCCACGTTATGCAGCAGATAGAAGTCAATGTACCCCGCTCCGGTGCGCTCCAGCGAGATCTCCAGCTGCTTCTGCGCTTCCTCCGCGCTCTCCGCGCCGATCCAGGCCGCGCACTTCGTGGCCAGCTGATAACTCTCGCGCGGGTAGCGGTCCACGAGCGCCTCCTTGATGGCTTCTTCGGACCCGCTGTACGCCCAAGCCGTATCAAAATAGGTGAAGCCCGCCTCCATGAAGCAGTCGACCATCTGTTTCACCTGCTCCACGTCGATCTTTTCGTCTTTCTGCGGCAGGCGCATGAGGCCGAAGCCGAGTTTCTTAATATCCTCTCCCAGGTATGCCATGTGAACACTCCCTTCTGAAAGACACGGAAATGACCCGGCCGGGCACTCCCGCAAAAACCACGTTCGTTCCGTTTCAGTTTATCCGTTTTCCGCTGTTCGCGCAATGAAAAAGGACCGGCGCGGCCTGCCCGAAGGTCTGCCGTACCGGTCCCTGTTTCCGTGACGAAAAGAGCGGTCCGGATCGTCACATAAACTCACCCGCAGCAGCAGTCGCAGCTGCCGCTCACGCACACGTCGGTCGGTGCGGGAGCCGCCTCGAACCCGCCGAACGCCTGCTCCCTATACGCGGACAGCCGCAGTCCGAACAGCTCTGCGGTATTTCGGACCACGTCGTAGATCATGTCCCGGATCTGTTCCGGCGGGGCGATCGCGCGAATATTGATATACAGGACCGCGGCGATGTCTTTCTGACCCAGCCGCTCCGAAAAGGCCACGGGCCGGGCCGTTCCGGTCAATGCCGCCTTCGCAAACCCTTTCCCGTTCTCCGCCAGGATTTTCAGATGCGCGATCTCCACATGCTCCCGCAGGCAGGCCGCCCGGATCCCGCTCATCAGGTCTTCGACCACCGCATCGAACCACGCACCGTCCGCCGAGAACGCGTGCAGCGTGTTATTATACCAGCCCATGTGCTCATCTCCGGCTTCGAGATAATCCCAGTCGATCTCATTGTCCCGAAGTGCTGCCTGCTGGCCGTTTGTAAACGCCGCGGTCCAGTCCGCATATCCGCTGCCGTCGACTGCCGCGACCGGAACGACCGTGCGCCCCGGATAGCGCTCCTTTAGAGACCGCAGCACGCGCTCGCGCTCCTCGTCCGTGAGCGTGTCGCACTTGTTCAGCAGGATGATATCCGACTCCGCGAGCTGCTTCAGATACATGTAGGTCGCCTCTTCATTGAACGTGTTATCCTTCTCGTCCAACACGATACTCCGGTACCTCTCCGGATCGACCACCACCACAAACGGGCAGAGTTCGAAGTCCGCGTTCGACGCAGCCAGCTCCTTATAGACCGATTCGACCAGGCCGACGCAGCTGCCGACCGGCTCCGCGAACACGTAGTCCGCTTCCCCGTCCGTGAGCAGGTCCGCGATGGTCCTCACGAACCCCTCCACGTCATGGCACAGACAGCCATTCGGAATCTCCCGCGTGGGCACGCGGTTCAGTTTCGCATAGCGCGTATCGATCAGATTCTCGCCCAGATCGTTCGTGATCAGCGAGACCTTTACGCCGCGCTCCGCGAGATACTTCGCGGTCGCGACCATGGTCGTCGTCTTCCCCGATCCCAGGAAACCGTTAAACAGCATCAGTTTCTGCTTTCCCATCTGAAACTCCTTTCCGGGCAACGCAAGAATA
>CAYLPO010000129.1:0-5299 GCA_964385575.1 uncultured Lachnospiraceae bacterium
GTAATGTCTATTTCACCCGGAAGCAGTCCACGATCGCCCGGATGCAGTCATGCAGGTAAGGAAGGTAGGTCTCCAGGCTGCAGGGCTGCCCGGAGACAATGATCGGATGGATCGAACCGCTCACGAGTTCGATCACGGTATAAAGCATCAGCCATTCATCCTTCCACCGGTCCGTACCGGTGCGGAGGATGTTTTTATATTCCTCGACCAGGTCGATGGACGTCATCAGCGACCCGTGGTGCATCAGGCGGATGATGAAAGCGGAATCCAGGTTTCTGTCCAGAAACCTCACGAGTTTCGGATCTTTTTCCAGGCGGCCGATGATATCGTCCACCAGGATGATCAACTTTTCTTCGACCGGAAGAGGAGCGGACGCGGCGTCCCCCGGATGGGCGGGCCGCGTTTCTTTTTCGCGCAGCGCTTCGAGTGCGTGCAGCAGGATGCCTTCGGACTTTCGGGCAATGAGATGGTCGATCAGATCCTGCTTATCGCGGAAGTAGAAATAAAAGGTGCCTTTTGCCACACCCGCCTGCCCGGCGATCTCCGCGATCGTGGTCGCGTGAATTCCTTTATTTACAAACAGTTCATAAGCCTGCGCAAGCAGGGAATTCCGCTTTCGAAGCTTATTTTCTTCCGCTTTTCCCATGACAGATCCATCCCTTCCCGGTTGCCCGAACCTTATTATATGACAAATCTTTTCGAATTCGTCAATGTTTCGATGAAAAAATATTGACGAATGGTCAAAAACAGAGTAAAACAGACGGCGTACAAAAATTGACTAACAGTCAAAAAGGACGGAGGATTGATCGACATGCAGACATTCGGAAGAACCATTGTGAAGTTTCGCTGGGTGATTCTCGCGCTGGCTGTCATTTTGCTGATTCCTTCCGCGTTCGGGTTCTTACACACGCGCATCAACTACGACATTTTGTATTATCTGCCGGATGATATCGAGACCATGGAAGGGCAGGATATCCTGCTCGACGAATTCGGAAAAGGCGCTTACGGCATTTTTGTCTGTGAGGGAATGTCCTCAGATGATCTGATCCGGATGCAGGAGACGCTCTCGCAGATCGATCATGTGTCAGATGTGATCTCGTTTCAGTCGCTGACGGGCGGCATGGTGCCGGAAGAGCTGCTTCCGGACGAGCTGCGTGATGTGTTTTTCTCGGACGACGGTACAGGGAGTCTGATGTTTATCTTCTTCGACAGCACTTCCTCGTCGGAGGAGACCATGCAGGCAGTGCGGGACATTCGTCAGGCCGCGGGCAGGCAGTGCCTGCTTTCGAGCATGGCTGCCGTCGTGACGGACACGAAGCAGTTGGTGCAGGATCAGACGGGAATCTATACCACGATCGCGGTCGTGCTGGCCCTGATCGTACTGATGATCACGATGGATTCGTTTCTGGTGCCCATCCTGTTCCTGCTGAGCATCGGGATGGCCATCATCTATAATCTGGGGACGAATATCATTGCCGGCGAGATCTCTTATATCACCATGGCGCTCGTGGCGATTCTGCAGCTGGGCGTGACCATGGATTACTCGATCTTCCTCTATAACAGCTATAAAGAAAAGAAGGAGACCTGCCCAGACAAAAAGGAGGCCATGGCGCAGGCGATCGCCGCGACCATCGTCTCGGTCACGGGGTCTTCTCTGACGACGATCGCCGGTTTCATTGCCATGTGCTTTATGACCTTTACACTGGGGATGGATATGGGACTGGTGATGGCAAAGGGCGTCCTGATCGGGGTGATCTGCTGCGTGACGATCCTGCCGGGGCTGCTTCTGATGTTTGACGGCGCGATTACAAAGACCGCGCACCGCTACACGCTGCGGCTGCCGCAGAAACCTCTGTCGCGGGTGATCTCGAAGCGGTACATTCCGATCGCGGTCATCCTGCTGCTGCTCTGGATTCCGGCGATCTACGGAAATCATAATGTCAATGTCTATTACAAACTGGACACGAGCCTGCCGGAGGATCTGGATTCAGTGCGCGCAAACGCGGAGCTGGATGAACATTACGGAATGAATTCGGTCTCCATGATCCTCATGGATGCAGGTCTTCCGGTCAATGACATGGACCGGATGCTGACGGAATTAAACGGGGTCGACGGCGTCAATTTCGTCTTCGGCATGGATTCTGTGTCCGGCCCGCTGGTGCCGGACGAAGTGATTCCGGATGAGCTTCGCAGCACGCTGGAGAGTGAGACGCATAAGCTGCTTCTGATCTCTTCGGATTATCAGGTAGGTACGGATGAGGCCAATGCCCAGTGCGTGGAGATCAGCCGTATCATCAAGTCCTATGACAGCGGCGCGATGCTGGTGGGCGAATCGGCGGCGACGCGGGATCTGATCTCCATTACCGACCGGGATTTTAAGGTCGTGAGTTTTGTGAGTATCGGGCTGATCTTCGCGCTGATCCTGTTCGTGCTGCGGTCGGTCTCCCTGCCGTTTATTCTGGTGATCGTCGTGGAGCTGGCGATCTATATCAATATGGGGCTGGCCTATTACACGGGCGTGACGCTGCCCTTCGTGGCATCGATCTGTGTCGGAACCATTCAGCTGGGCGCGACGATCGATTACGCGATACTTCTGACCAACCGCTATAAACAGGAGCGGATCGCGGGACATGACAGAAAGGAAGCCGTGAACACAGCACTCGGTGCTTCCATGAATTCGGTCTTTTCCTCGGCACTCGGCTTCTTCGCGGCGACGATCGGCGTGGCGGTGTATTCGAACATTGATCTGATCGGATCGATCTGCCTGCTTCTGGCGCGCGGCGCGCTGTTGTCGATGGGAATCGTGCTGACGCTTTTGCCCGCGCTCCTGATCATTTTTGATCCGGTGATCATTCGGACGACTATGGGAATGCGCTCTGTGGCGCAGCGGGAAAAGGCAGCGGATAAGCAGTAAATAAGCAGAAAGGAAGTTCTGATATGAGAAAACAGAGACGGGTAAAAGCAGGCGCGATCCTGACGGCGGCGGTACTTCTGGCGGCATCCGTCAACGTGAGCGCGAACATGAGCGCGGTGGAGAGCCTGGCTGCGGAACCGGCTGCACAGGCCTCCGAAAAAACGACTACGGTCTATGTGATCCGCTCGGCAGAGGGAGAGCAGATCACGGCTTCGAGCTGGCTTTCCAACCCGGACGGTGCGGCGCAGCTGGAGGATCAGACCACGCTTCATGACGTGGAAGTCGTGCGCGGTGACGCTTCTTTGGAGACGGCCGGTGCGGATGGCGCGCTCGTCTGGAACACGGCGGGCGGAGATGTCTACTATCGCGGCACGGCGAGCGCGGAGCTTCCGTTGGATGCGGTGGTCCGCTGCACGTTGGACGGCACGCAGATCCGTCTGTCTGATGCCGAGGGCGAGAGCGGCCATCTGGTGATCACGATTGATTATGAAAATCACCTTTCCACCGTCGCGGGCGGCCGCACGATCTGGACGCCTTACCTGATGGCGAGCGGCGTGCTGTTTGAAAACGATTCCGTGGATAATGTCACGGTTACGAACGGAGAGGCGATCAATGACGGCGCGCGCACCATCGCGGTCGGCATCGGATTTCCGGGCCTGGCCGAGAGCCTGGGCGTAAATACACCGGATCAGATCGTAAATCTGGAGATTCCGGATCAGGTCGTGATCGAGTGCGATGTGACGGATTGTCCGGCGCTTTCCGTCCTGACCATGGCGACGGTTCCGGATCTGCATGAGTTTCTGGAAGATGCCCCGGGCAGCGGGAATCTGGAAGGTGACGTGGATGAGATGGCGGATGGTATGCGACAGCTGATCGAAGGTGCTTCCGCCCTGCAGAACGGCACGGATCAGTTCGCGGCGGGAACGGCGCGGCTGGCTTTGGGCGCGTCGGAACTGTCGGGAGGAACGACGCAGCTTTCATCTGGCGTGGAGATGCTTTCGTCCGGTGCCTTGGATCTGTCCGAAGGGATGACGAGTGCGCATACTGGCGCGCGGCAGCTGGCAGCGGGAACGACAGAGCTGGCTTCCGGTGCTTCAGATCTGGCTTCCGGTGCTTCAGATCTGGCGGACGGTACGGAAACACTTGCCTCCGGCGCTTCCGCGCTGAATGAAGGCGTCGCCGCGACGAGAGAAGGCGCAGGGCAGCTGGCGGACGGTTTGGGCCAGCTCCAGTCGCAGATCCCCGCTCTGACGGAGGGCGTAAACGCATTGTCCGATGGCGCGGCACAGTTAAGCAACTCGAATAGTTCGATCAATGACGGCGCGGCGCAGCTCGCGGGCGGCCTCGAGCAGCTGAATGCCGCGCTTTCCTCCGAGGAAGCGCAGGCGCAGCTGCAGGCACTCACGGAGGGGTCGGATCAGTTCGCGCAAGGGCTGAATTCGGTCAATAGCGGCCTGAACCAGATTACCGCGGGTTACAGCTATCATGACAATGCGCAGATCGCAGGCATGATCGCGGCGCTCGGGCAGTACGCCGCGTCGATCGCGGAGTCGGATCCGCAGACTGCCGGCGCGATCAACGGTCTGATTGGCGCTTATCAGGGCCTGTACGACAGCACCGCACAGACGGCTGCCGGAGCGGCGGCTCTCGCGCAGAACTATCCGGCTCTGGATGCCGGTATCGATGCCGCGGCGGCGCAGATCGGCTCCATGCGGATGGCGGTCATGCAGCTTTCGGCCGGAGCGTCCGGGCTTCAGGGTGGTCTGCAGGAGTATACGGCAGGTGTCAGCGCTCTGAGCGGTGGCTTGACGGAGATGAACGGCCAGGTGCCTGCTCTGGCGGGCGGAGTCGATGAACTTACCGAGGGTGCCCAGAGACTCTCCGCAGGAACGGCGGCCCTTTCGGATGGAGCGGCTCGGCTGGCGGACGGCGCGTCAGAGGCCGCGGAGGGTGCTGCGGCGCTGCATAACGGTGCCGGAGCCCTGTCGGACGGTGCGGACCGTTTAAACAGCGGAGCGCAGGATCTCTCGGACGGAACCGGAACTCTTTCTGTCGGGGCCGCGCAGCTTTCGGAAGGGCTGGCGGCGGCTGCGGAAGGAAGCCGGACTGTGCAAGAAGGCGCGGCAGCATTGTCCGAGGGCGCAGGACAGCTGGATGCCGGAACGGGCGCGCTGCGGGACGGATCTTCCCAGCTTTCCGACGGCCTGCATCGTTTCGATGATCAGGCAGTGCAGCGGATCGTCTCCCTGGTCAGAGATTACCTCGGGAGCCTGTCGCGGAATTTGGAGGAGATAGAGGTGCTTTCCGAAAATGGTAGTTCGTATGTGGGAAGTACGGACGGAACCGTATGCTCGGAGCGCTTTATTTTCCGTGAGAGCTGAGAAA
>CAYLPO010000130.1:0-5299 GCA_964385575.1 uncultured Lachnospiraceae bacterium
GCCCAGGAAATCATTTCCGGCGCCGGTCTTCTCCGCGAGCGCCTGACGGGCCGCGAGTGCCTCCTCCTTCAAGGCTGCGTACTCCTCGGGCGTGACCTGATCGCAGGCCTTCGAAACATCCAGTTTGATACCGCTCATAATCCCTTCCTTTCCGGGGCCGGCAACAGGTGCCGCCCGCGTTAAAAAACGATCTCACAGGGCGCTGTATACCCCCTGCTATTATATTTCAAATCTCTATCAATTGGCAACCGAACAGCCCGACTGCCGCTGTTCCATGTTACAATAGCGTGTGTTTGTATTCCATTCTACGCAACACGAGGTGAAGCATGAAACGCATCGTCCTGACCGGCGGCGGTACCGCCGGACACGTGACCCCGAATATCGCTCTGATGCCCGGACTCCGGGAGATGGGGTACGAAATCCACTACATTGGGTCCTATAACGGTATGGAAAAAGACCTGATCCGGAAGGAAGGCGTCTCTTATTATGGGATTTCTTCCGGCAAGCTGCGCCGCTATTTTGACCTGAAGAACCTGACCGATCCGTTCCGCATCCTGCGCGGTTACGGCCAGGCGAAAAAGATCCTGAAGCAGATCGGGCCGTCGGTCGTGTTCTCGAAAGGCGGCTTCGTGGCGGTTCCGGTGGTCTTCGCGGCGGCGTCGCTGGGCATCCCCTGCGTGATCCACGAGGCGGATATGACGCCCGGTCTCGCAAATAAGCTGTGCCTGAAGAAGGCCGCATGCATCTGCTGCAGTTTCGAAGAGACCATGAAATATCTGCCCGAGGGGAAAAGCGTGCACACCGGTCTTCCCATTCGCGCGGAGCTCAAATCCGGAAGCCGGGAGGAAGGCCTGCGGTTCGCGGGCCTGAGCGGAGAACGGCCGGTGATCATGGTCGTGGGCGGCAGCACCGGTTCCCAGAACGTAAACGCCGCCGTGCGCGGTATCCTGCCGGATCTCCTGAATGATTTCGACGTGATCCACCTGTGCGGCGCAGGGAATGTCGTCGAGGGCTTCGACGGCACCCCCGGCTATGTCCAGTTTGAATATATCCGGGAGCAGATGAAAGACCTGTTCTCGGCGGCGGATCTGGTGATCTCGCGCGCCGGTGCAAACTCCGTGTTCGAACTGCTGGCGCTGGCCAAGCCGAACATCCTGATCCCGCTCTCCGCCGGTGCCAGTCGCGGAGATCAGATCCTGAACGCACGGTCGTTCGAGAAGCAAGGTTTCTCGGAAGTAATCGAGGAAGAAGAGCTGTCGGATGAGGCGCTTTTAGCTCTGGTCCACAAGGTCTACCGTGATCACGAGAAGTACCGGGCGGCCATGCAGTCTTCCCCTGCCGGAAACTCCGTCGAGGAGGTTCTGAAGGTCATCCGAACCTATTCCAACTAACCAGGCCAGCCAAGAAAGCTAACAACCAATCAAGTAAGCGAGGGCTCCGGTAGGAAACCCTCGCTTTTCGCATACATACCGCGGCACACCGGCTCAACTCACATCCTCACATTTTCCGGATGCGCTCCAGTGCAGCCTTCGTGTTCTCCAGCGTGCCGAACCCGGTCAGGCGGAAATAGCCCTCGCCCATGGGGCCGAAGCCCGAACCGGGGGTACCGACTACGTTTGCGCGCTCCAGCAGCTGGTCGAAGAACTCCCAGGAAGTCATGCCTTTCGGAACCTGCAGCCAGACATACGGCGCATGCTGGCCACCGAACACCTGATATCCCGCGTCGAGCAAGCCCTTTCGGATGATACCGGCATTGTTCATATAATACGCGACCTGCTCCGCCGTCTGACGCTTCCCCTCCGGCGTGTAGACCGCAGCACCTGCGCGCTGGATCGTGTAGGAGACACCGTTAAACTTGTTCTCCTGATGCGACAGCCATAGTTTGTTCAACGAAACCCCGTCGCGCACCAGATCCTTCGGAACGACCGTAAAGCCCAGGCGAACGCCGGTAAAACCCGCGTTCTTCGAGAAACTTCTCATCTCGATCGCACAGGTCCGCGCACCTGCACACTCATAGATACTGCGGGGCAGCTCCGGGTCTGAGATATATGCCTCATAAGCCGCATCAAAAATGATGACTGCATCCACCCGGTTCGCATAATCGACCCACTCCTGCAGCTGCGCTTTCGTAATCGTGCCGCCGGTCGGGTTGTTCGGGAAGCACAGGTAGATCAGATCCGGCGTCTCCGCCGGAAGCTCCGGCACGAAACCGTTTTCCTCGGTGCAGGGCAGATAGATCAGGCCGCTCCACCGCTCTTTCTCCTCACTATAATCGCCGGCTCGGCCCGCCAGGGCATTCGACGAGACATATACCGGGTAGACCGGATCGCACACCGCGACCTTACAGTCGCGGCTGAAGATATCGGAGATGTCCGCCGAATCGCACTTCGCGCCATCGTTTACGAAAATCTCATCCAACCCTACTTCAATGCCGCGTGCCAGGTAGTCATTCTCACGGATTGCCGCGCGCAGGAATTCATAGCCCTCATAATCCGGATAACCGTGAAAGCCCTCGGGGGTACCCATTTCGAGCGACGCGCGGCTCATCTCCTCCACGATCGCCGGTGCCAGAGGCAATGTCACATCCCCGATCCCCAGCCGGATAATGTTCGCATCCGGGTTCGCCGACTGGTATGCTTTCACTTTCCTGCCGATCGTAGCGAAAAGATAACTCCCTGGCATCTTCAGATAATTTTCATTGATCTTCACTGAGTCTTCTCCTTACTAAACTAAAAAGCTGTTGCTGTTTCTTTCCTCAGTGATGCCCCCCTGAAGGCCGCAGCGGCCTGCATCATATCATTCGAAAAGGATTACTAAATACATCTGTCGGTATTCAGGACAACCCGGCGATCAGCCGAGACTGGATATCCGCCCTCTCCTCGTCCGTATTCTCACCGGGAGTCCACGCTGCGATCTGCGGTCCGCCCTCATAGCGCGGGATCACATGGACATGAAGGTGAAAGACGGTCTGCCCGGCCGCCACACCGTTATTCTGTACGACATTAAAGCCGGCACAGCCGAGGCCCTTTTTCATGCCGGCGCCGATCTTCGCGGCAACATCCAGAATGGCCGCGCGGGTCTCATGATCCGCATCGATCAGATCCGCGAAATGATCCTTCGGCAGGATGATCGTATGTCCGTCGGAAGCAGGCCCCAGGTCCAGAATGGCGCGAAAGCGCTCATCCTCATACACGGTCGCCGAAGGGATCTCTCCGTTCGCGATCTTACAAAAGATACAGTCGTCCTTTTTCATGGCATTATATTCCTCCTGTCATTCGGGTCCCGATACTTTCGGTTTCGTTCATAACTGTCGCGATAATAGCGGTCTCGATCATCCGGTCCGTCCTCCCGGTAGGGCCGGTAAAAGAGAATGCCGCAGACAAAACCGCAGGCAAGTCCCGCGATATGGGCAATGTTATTAATACCGCCGCCCATCACGCCGTTATAGATCGTGAAGATGATCATGAAGACAATGCGCGACAGGCTGATCCCCTGATAACGTCCGCGGTTCACGATCAGAATCCAGACCATGATGCCGACCAGGCCGAGAACCGCTCCCGATGCGCCGGCCGTGATCGTAAACGGCGAATATTTGGCGTAGAAATACACAGATGCAATATTTGCGATCACCCCAATGACCAAATACATCAGCACGAACTTCAGCACGCCGAACTCACGTTCAAGCAATCTCCCGAGCATGATCAGCAAGAGCATGTTTCCGAAAATGTGCTGCAGATTAAAATGCATGAACATAGCCGTGATGAGCCTGAAATACTCATGATTTTGCACCACATACGGAATGTAGATCGCGCCGTACTGGACCATGCCGGCGGAACTGCCCATGGCGCCGGTCACATACAGGAATACCAGGTATGCGATGTTTGCGCCGAGCAGCACGAGCGTAGCCACCGGCCAGGGTGAAGGTAGATTTTGTTTTCTGCTGCCATATTCCATGTGAGATATTTTCTCACATCAAAAAAGGATAGTCAAACTGCACTGCCGGACCCATATATCAAAACCCCGCTTTCAAAAGTGCAGCCGCGACCAGAGCGACGGCTGCCGCAAACAGGATCCGAACGCCGACCGACCGCAGCTTCTTCATAGACTCCGTACGGTTTCGGCGCTTCTCTTCCTCCGGCGTGACCGGCTCCGGGGTAATATCGATCCATGCAGTCTTCTGCTCACTCCCGGCGATCTCAGAAAACCGTTCATCCGACAGTTCTTCAGGCTCGCCTGACTCCACAGCATGGTTCTCCTGCGGAAATATATTTCGTTCTTTTCCGGAGCAGACCGCCAGGACATCCTCGGAAGAAGGCTCATTCTTCATGCACAGATGATAGAACTCATATGCAAGTTCAACGCATGCCTCCTCTTTATAATCGATTGCCTCGAGGATCAGCCGCGCAGACCTTCTCAGATCATCGAGATCTTCTGCGTCCGACGGCCTTACGCAAAGCCGCATCTCGCCTTTGTCTACATTCAGAAAGATCTGCTCGGGCCCCAGAAAAAAAGCTCCCGGGCTCAGCAGACATGCCTCTGCTTCCTTCCAGATCACAGCCAGTCCCTGCAGAAGCCACTGCAGTTCCGCGGCGCTCAGATCCCGCGCACCGCACCAGTTCTCCAGAGAAGTATACGACCCAACCGCATACGTCATATATCCTTTTCCGTCCTCCTCGGAATACCCCGCCGGCGCAACGCCGTTTACGCACCCGCTGAGGATAAGCCCCCTCCGGTAGGCCGCTTCGTCTCTGCCCCAGGCAACCACCATTTTCCCGGCCGGTTCCATCATAATTGACCCTCCATGCCTGATTGATCCGCAATGTATGTCGATCCGCAATGTCTGATTTATCCTGCATTCCGGAAACGGTCGATCATCTCCTGCGCTTCCGCCCCGCCCCGCAGGACCAAAGGGAGCTCCGGGATGTTCTCCCGCGCTTCGACCCATTCCGCCTGCTGCGCTCTCGCCTCCTGCGCCAGACTGCTTCCCTGGCGCAGACCGCTGATCATGATGGCAGCCATGCAAAACAGGATCAGCGGCACGATAAAGGATGCCTCGACTGTCAAACTTCCCTGCATCGGGGCGCTCACTTTCCGGAGCGCATTCAGCCCTTTTTTCATAACAGAAAACCTCCCACACCCAAGGCAGCCCATGCTGCCAGCGCAAACGGTCCCATGGGCAGCGTACTTTTCCTGGTCATTCTTCCCAGCGCGATACAGCCACCTATTGCGAGTGTGCTGGTAGGTGGGGCTGGCCCCAGCCCAGCTGGCTGCCAGGCTCTGCCTGATGTAGTGGTTGCAG